>JBAQGU010001140.1:0-3810 GCA_049287975.1 Roseiarcus sp. | reverse complement strand
GCTGCGCTTCCTCGAGGATGCCGCGCGCTATTATTTCGAGCTGATGGAAAAGCGATATGGCGCCCGCCGTTTCGTGATGCACGATCCGCTCGCGATCGCCGCCGCGATCGACCCGACCTTCATCGAGACGACGGCCGCCGCCGTCGATGTCGAAATCTCGGGCGACCTCACCTCGGGCATGACGGTCGCGGATTGGCGCGGCGTCTGGAAACGCGCCCCGAACGCCGAGGTCGCGACCGAGGCCGACGCCCCACGCTTCATCGCGGCGTTTCTCGATGCGATGGAGCGACTGGCGCGGTAAAATGTAGCCGCGCTCGCCGAGCGCGGCCGTCGTCGAGCGGCTCTTTTCCGAGTGCCCGCCAAGCGGAACTCACGCGATCCGCGACCGCGTCCACAGCCGCGCCCGTCAGCTAGCTGCCTAGCGGCAGGCTACTCACTTCTCGGTGTTGATATGCCGGGGCTCTGGCGTGAACCCGCTTCCCGCCTGCTCACGAAGCGCAGCCAGCCGTGCACCCTCGCTCGCCGTCGCCGCGAAGACCAATTCGGGGTTCGTCGCGCGCATTTGCAAGCCGGCGAGTTCCCTGCCCTCGGCGACGACGATCTCGCGTGCGCCGGCGGCGAGCCCGTCCAATATCAAGCCCGCGGCTTTCTCGGCCGGGATGCCGTTGTCGATATTGGGATCGGAGCGACCCCGGCTTTCGCCTCGTCCATTCAGGGCGTTCGTTGCGATCGAGGTCTTCACCGATCCAGGCAGGATGACGGTGACGCCGACGCCATAGGCCGTCTCTACCTCGGCGCGCAGCGCCTCGAAATAGCCGACGCAGGCGTGCTTGGCCGCGCAATAGCCGGTGCGCAGGGGAACGCCGAGCTTTCCCGCGACCGAGCTGATGATCGCGATTCGTCCGGAACGCCGCGCGATCATATGCGGCAGCACGAGTTGGGTCAGACGCAGCGGCGCGAAAAAATCGATCTCCATGAGCTCGCGATAGACTTCGAAGCCGGTGTCGACCGCGAGGCTGCGCTGACTGACGCCCGCGTTGTTGATCAGGATATCGACGCCGTCGCGCCATGTCAGCGCCTGTTCGACGATGTCGGGCAGCGCGGCGTAATCGGTCGCCTCGAACGGCAGCGCGAGGGTATGCTCGGCGATTTCGCACGCCAGGCAGTCGAGGACGTCCTTGCGTCGCCCGGAAACCACGATCGCCGCGCCCCGTTCGCCCAGACCGCGCGCGAGCGCCTCGCCGATTCCCGACGTCGCGCCGGTAACCCAAACGGTTTTGCCTGCGAAAGCCATAGCTTCCTCCTGAACCCCGACCAAATCATCCGCCTCCGAGTCGCAGCCCGTCGAGGAACTCGCGCGTGAGCTTGGCGACGCCCTCGAGATCCTCGTCCATCGCAAAATGGCCAGCGTCGAGCAGATGGATCTGCGCCTTCGGCACGTCCGCGGCATAGGCGGCGGCCCCCGCCACGGCAAACGATGGATCGTACTTGCCCCAGAGCACCAGGGTGGGCGGCTGCCGCTGCCGAAGATAAGCCTGCCACGCCGGATAGGAGGCGACGTTGTTCCGATAATCATAGAACAACTCGGTCTGGATGTCCGCTTCGCCGGGACGGTTCAGAAATGCGAACTCGTCGGTCCAGGCATCCGGATCATAGAGTTCGGGACGCGGACTCCCGCCGACATGCCGGGCTTTTGTCGCCTCGAACGACAAAAAACTGGTGCGCAGCTTGGCCTCGTTGGCGGCGCGATCGGCCCAGAACGCCCGCCGCGCCGCCCATAACGGCCCCAACCCCTGCTCATGCGCGACCGCATTTTGGATGATCATCGCATCCACGGCTTCAGGCCTGCGGAGCGCCAGCCTGAAACCGATCGGCCCGCCGTAGTCCTGCATGAACAGGACATAATGCGTCAGACCCATCTGACCGACCATCTTCGCGACGATGTCGGCGAGATGGTCGAAGGTATAGTCAAAATGCGAAGGATCCGGCGCGTCGCTGTGGCCGAAACCGACATAGTCGGGTGCAACGAGATGGTAGCGATCCGACAGCAGCGGGAACAAGCGCTGATACATGCGGGACGACGATGGGAAGCCATGCAGCAAGAGAACGGTCGGCGCCTCCGGCGGCCCAGCCTCCCGGTAGGCCACGCTCAGCCCGTCGATCTGCATCGAACGATATTTCGTCGCCTTGACGTCGTCAGCCGGCGCTGGGGAGTCCGCCAGCGCGGGCGCGATCAGGGAAATCGCCGTAAAAATCGCCACGGCGGCTGTTTTCAGCATGGAACTCTCCAAAGATTTGCGTCGCCTTCGAGGCGTTGCCCACCGACGCTCGGCATCTATTCGTGCTCATCAAGGAGATCAAGAAGGCCGGCCGGCGCCTGACCCCTCGCAAAACTCTGGCGCCTCGGTGTAAGAACGGGCGTTGGAGGACAGCCATGCTCAAGACGCCTCGCACCGATCTCGCGCCCCGCCTCGAAATCGCCCACCGCCCACGCCGCAACCGCAAGGCGGAATGGGCGCGGCGGCTGGTCTGCGAAAACGTGCTGACGACGAACGATCTGATCTGGCCGCTGTTCCTGATCGAGGGCAAGAGGACGCGCGTTCCCGTCGCGGCGATGCCGGGCGTGGAGCGGCTCAGCGTCGACGAGGCGGTGCGCGAGGCCGAGCGGGCGGTGAAGCTCGAAATTCCCGCGATCGCGTTCTTCCCGTACACCGACGCCAGCTTGAAGGACGAGGGCGGCAGCGAGGCCTTCAACGAACAGAATCTCGTCTGCAAGGCGTGTCGCGCGATCAAGCGAGAATTTCCCGAACTCGGCCTGATCACCGACGTCGCGCTCGACCCCTATACCAGCCACGGCCACGACGGCCTGATGTCGGGCGAGACGATCATGAACGACGCGACTGTCGCCGCGCTGGTTCGGCAAGCGCTCAATCAGGCACGCGCGGGCGCCGACGTCATAGCCCCCTCCGACATGATGGACGGCCGCGTCGGCGCGATCCGCGAGGCGCTCGACGCGGAAGGTTTTCTCGACGTGCAGATCCTCGCCTACGCCGCCAAATACGCGTCCGCTTTCTATGGCCCGTTCCGCGACGCGGTGGGCTCGGCCGGGGCGCTGAAGGGCGACAAGCGCACCTATCAGATGGACCCGGCCAATTCGAACGAGGCGCTGCGCGAGGTCGAGCTGGATCTCGACGAGGGCGCCGACATGGTGATGGTCAAGCCGGGCATGCCCTATCTCGACATCGTCCGCCGCGTGAAGGACGAATTCGGCGCGCCTACCTTCGCCTATCAGGTGAGCGGCGAATATTCGATGATCATGGCGGCGGCCAACAACGGCTGGCTCGACGGCGACAAGGCGATGATGGAGAGCCTCATCGCGTTCAAGCGCGCAGGCGCCGACGGGGTGCTCACATATTTCGCGCCAAGGGCCGCGGAGAAGCTGCGCATCAGATGAGGCCTGAGCGCTCGATCTCATCCACTGGCGTTCGGGCGCGATTCCGTCCATCTATCGCGGGACGAGCCGAGCGGAGGAGAAGGATATCGTGTCGCTGAACATCGCCTTCATCGGCTTCGGCGAAGTCGGTCAATTGTTCGCGCGCCAGCTGAAGCAGAGGTCCGGGGTCGGGATCGCGGTTTACGATCTCGAGTTCGACGATTCCGGCCTCGGTCCGCGACTCATGGGCCTTGCCGAGACGATCGGCGCGCGCCCCGCCTCGAGTTCCGGCGACGCCTGCCGCGGCGCGGATGTCGTGATTTCCGCCGTGACGGCAGATCAGGCCGAGGCGGCGGCGATCGCCGCCGCTCCCAATC
>JBAQGU010001139.1:0-6521 GCA_049287975.1 Roseiarcus sp. | reverse complement strand
CGAGAAACAGAGAGCACAGCGTTCGGGGAAGCCCGCTTTGTCATACCCGCGAAAGCGGGTATCCAGCGGGACGCGACGCGGCGGCGCATGGCTTGCGCCTGGCGGGAGTAGCAAGCAGCCGAAATTCCGGCAGTGCCGTGGTATCCTGGATGCCAGCGTTCGCGGGCATGACACGAGGGAAACGCCCCATCCAGGCTCCGGTTGGTTTAGTCCAAGAGGACCGGCCGCAGGCCGGTACGAACTCCCAATGACGGAGGAAGTCGGTTCACTTATTTCTGGGCGTCGCTTAGAGAGAACCGAGCTTCGTGCGATCAAGGACCGCAACCGAACATTTTGTGCGCTCGCGCGGAGGGAGCCGATTTCGCCCCGAAACGGCAGCGTCGATTTTCCTGTCGTTATTTCTTTCTAAAAAACACAATTTGTGCTGGCGTCCCTGGATGTCGCTTCAACGATCCCGGACCACCCGGCCGCGCTCGGCTCGCTCCTCGAACTCCGCGAGGCCAGCGAAATGCTGATTCCAGCCACGAAGGAACAAAGAGGGCGCGGCGGAAATTCAGGCGAACCCCGTGTAACAAAGCGCGGGTCCACGCGTTATCGCGTGTGGTGCGCAGAATGTTTCTGGACCTTCTGTGGAGCGAGGAAGCATGAGCGTCGCGGGCAGAGTTCCGTTCGCCGCGAATATCGCGCCGCTCTTTGAGGCGACCCCTTCAGCCAAGCGGCGCGGGGTGGGCGGGATCGCGCGCGATATCGCCGCTCGCGCATATGCGAGCGCAGCCGACCACGATGAGGATGGCGCCTACCCGGCCGCCGATGTCGCCGCCCTCCACGAGGGCGGCTTGCTGGCGGCAGCCTTGCCTCGCGAGTGGGGCGGCGACGGAATCGGCGCTTTGGCGTTGTGTGAGATTTTGCGAGAAATCGGTTCTGGAAGCCTGCCGCTCGGGCGGCTTTTCGAAGGCCATGTCAACGCGATCGGCCTCGTGCTCCGATACGGCAGTCGGGAGCAGATCCTGCTGGCCGCGCGCGAAGCAAGGAACGGCAAGCTGTCCGGCGTCTGGAACACGGACGACGGCGAAAATTTGCGCCTGGTATCCGAGCGCGGAGGCTATCATCTTCAGGGACGAAAAATCCTGGCCTCCGGCGCGGGCTACATCGAGCGGCCGATCGTCACAGCGACGGACGAAAACGATCGTCGACTGATGATCATGCCACGCCTGCGTGCAGGGGAGCGCTCGGACCTGTCGAGCTGGACCGCGCATGGCATGCGCGCTTCCGCCACAGGAACGGTGGATTTCTCAGGAATTGCTGTCGAGCCGATGGAAATCATCGGAGACGACGGCGACTACGAGAGGCAGCCGGCGTTCTCCGGCGGCGCCTGGCGCTTCGCGGCGGTTCATCTCGGGGGCATGGAAAGACTGTTCGATCTGCTCCGCGAGCATTTGCGCCGCACCAGTCGCGGCGGCGACCCTCATCAGGCGGCGCGGCTCGGCCAGGCGGCGATCGCGACCGAGACCGGGCGCCTGTGGGTGGAGCGCGCGGCCGAAATTGCCGAGGATGGGAAGAGAGCGCCCGACCAGATCGTCGCCTATGTCAATCTCGCTCGTCTGGCAGTCGAGCGGGCGGGTCTCGACCTGATGGAGTTGATCCACCGGTCCGTGGGCTTGCGGGCGTTGATGCGGCCAAATCCGATCGAGCGCATTTCGCGCGATCTCGCGACCTACCTTCGCCAGCCGGGTCCCGACCGCGCCTTGACCAACGCAGCCGAGTGGGCGCTTCGGAGCGAAGCTTCGTCAATGGATCTGTGGAGAGAAACGTGAACGCTGGCGAAGCCCTGGAGGCCGCCCGTTCATTCGCGTTTGCGACGTTGGCGGAGCGGCTCGGCGATGGCGGGCTCGTGGTCATCGCGCCACATCCCGACGACGAAAGCCTCGCCTGCGGTGGATTGATCGCGGAGGCGCACGCACAGGGTCGGCTCGTCCGCGTAGTCGTCGTCAGCGACGGAACCGGTTCGCATCCCGCCAGCAAGACATACCCGAGGGCTCGATTGAGGGAGTTGCGGGAAAACGAAGCGAGAGAGGCCGTCGCCGAGCTTGGACTCGATCCTGACCACGACGTTGTTTTTCTGCGCCTGCCCGACCAATTCGTCCCCAGCGATGGCCCATTGGCGGAAAAGGCGATCGCGAGGATGACCAAGTGCGTCGCGGAGGTCGGCGCCCGGGCATTGTTCGTCACCTGGCGACATGATCCGCACTGCGACCATCAGGCTTCCTACAGTATTGCGCGCGCCGTCCAGCGCCAGCTACCTTCCCTGAGGCTGTACGAATATACGGTTTGGGGATCGACGCTGCCCGCAGCGACGCCCGTGGAACCGGTCAACGATGGGTTCCGGATTTGGATCGAGCAGCGATTGACCCTGAAGAGGCGCGCGATAGCCGCACACCGCTCGCAGACAACCGATCTGATCAATGACGATCCGAACGGGTTTCGCCTAACCGACTCGGATCTCGCGCGCTTCGACCTTCCTTATGAGTCATTTTTCGAGAGCGTCTGATGCCCAGACGTACTCGAACGCTGGACCCCGCGTATTTCGATGCCCTCTATGCATCGGATCCCGATCCGTGGAAGTTCGCCTCGAGCGCCTACGAGCGGAAGAAATATGCGGTGACTCTCGCGGCCCTCCCAAAACCGCGCTACCCGCGCGCGCTCGAAATCGGTTGTTCGATTGGCGTCCTCACGCGGGAACTCGCCGGGCGTTGCGATGCGATTCTGGCGGTCGATGTTGCGCAGGCGCCGCTGACGGAGGCGAGATGGCGATGCGCCGACTTGCCGAAAGTTCGTCTCGAGCAAATGTTCGTTCCAGAGCAGTGGCCGGACGGCGCTTTCGACCTCGTCGTGTTGTCGGAAGTGGTCTATTATTTCCAGGCTGAGGACGTGACGCGCCTCGCCTCGAGGGTTGCCCGATCGCTGACGCCGGGAGGGAACGTCGTTCTGGTGCATTGGACGGGAGAGACCGACTATCCGCTAACCGGCGAACAAGCCGCAAACCTGTTCATCGCCGCAATGGGTAAGACTTTGCGAGTGCACCGAACGGAATGGCATTACCACTTCCGACTCGACGTGCTCGCGCATTGCGAGAGCGCCCTTCCGGAGCCGCGCAAGGGCGCGACGCGCCCCTGAGATCTGATCGGGAAGTTCGGCGGGCTTCAGCAACCGCCGGTGAAATAAAGGGCTCTTGTGCTCGACCGCGCTCCATGCCGCGCCAAAGCTCGGCGCTCGACAAATGCGTTGAGCATCCGGCGCGGGAATGCCCAACTCCCGCGCCCAAGCGCCATTGCCGACGAGCTTGCCGGCGCGTCGCAGCCAACGCAGCCGACCCCGCCATTTCGCCCGCTTGATCGCGACGCGAAAAGGCTCGAGAAGCTCGTCGCAAAAGGCGTCGGGGTCGTTGCTTCGCAGGCGCAAAGTGTCAGCCACGCCGCCGGGCGCGCGACCCTCCACCCGACCCGAGGTGATCACGCGAATTTCGGGACAGAAACGAATCTTGCGGTCGAGGCGCACGAGTTCTGCGACGAGGGCTTTGTCCTCCCCGAGCGGGACGCGCGGCAGCCCGCCTGCTGCGAGATAGGCGTCGCGCGTGATGGCGATGCTGGCGCCTGAAATCGTGGCGTGATGCGGCCACGGATTGTGATCGAGCGGATCGAGCAGAGCCGAAAGTTCGGTGAGCAGCGCCTCGTACGCGCTCTCCAACTCTCCGCGCCGGTGCAGCGCCGGGGGCAGCAAGTCGCCTTCTTCATCGAGGGCGATGTCTCCCAGAACCGCGTCCGCTCCCGCGTCGATCGCGGCGAGATTGGTCGCGATCCAGTCGGCGGATACTCGACTGTCCGCGTCGGTTGTCAGGATGACGCTGTCGCGCACGCGCTCCTCGCCGAGCCAAGCCTCCGCGACGTCCATCGCGCGGCGCCGCGCGTTGCCCGCGTGAGCCTTGGCAGGAGGCAGGGACGCCTCGACGACGCGGAGCGGAAGGGAGAATTGTCCTCCGAGCGATCTCGCGAGGTCCGCGCTCCGGTCGCGGCAATTGTTGGCGAACACGACGATGCCGAAAGAATCGGGAGCCACAGGTCGGCCGCGTCGATCGCGCTGCCCCGCCAGGGCGCTCAGGCAGGCTGGGAGCCGCTGCTCCTCGTCCCTGACGGGTATCGCCACGACGCAGCGTCGGCGCCAACCGGAAGATTCATACGAGGTTGAATTGAGGGGCGGCTCGAATATTGCGCTGGAAAGAAGGTCGGTCTCGGATAATTCGCGATCCATTTCGAGCTGCCTGATTTAGGGGAAACGCCTGCCCGTTTCGAGCCGGGCATCCAGGCGGCCTCACGGGTTGACGCATCGGGCGCTGTCAGGGTTGGCCGCCACCACCCGCCGCGCCATATACCTGCCCGGTGGCATAGCTTGCGTCGTTGGCGGCGAGTTGGACATAGATCGATCCGAGTTCCGCAGGTTGCCCCGGGCGCCCCAGCGGTGTCTGCTCGCCGAAGTGCTCGAGTTTTTCCATCGTCGCGCCGCCGCTGACCTGCAACGGCGTCCAGATCGGTCCCGGGGCGACGGCGTTGACGCGGATGCCCTTCGGCCCGAGCTGCTTTGCGAGGGATTTGGTATAGTTGACGATCGCCGCCTTGGTCTGAGCGTAGTCATAGAGGTCTTTCGAAGGGTCGTAGGCCTGCTCCGACACTGTGCCGATCAGCACGGCCCCTGGTTTTAGATGGGGAAGGGCTGCTTTTATGATCCAGAACGGCGCGTAGATGTTGGTCTTTATTGTTGCATCGAAGTCTTCGGTCGAGATATCGAGGATCGACTCCCGGCTCTGCTGGCGGCCCGCATTGTTGACGAGGATGTCCAACCCGCCGAGACCGCGCAACGCGTCGGCCACCAACTGCTGACAGAACGCTTCGCTGCGCAGATCCCCCGGCAGCGCCAGGCCGATCCGTCCTTCGGCTTCAATCAGCGCGATCACCTCGCACGCGTCTGGCTCCTCGTCCGGCAGGTAGTTTATCGCGACATCGGCGCCTTCCCGAGCGAATGCTATCGCGGCGGCGCGGCCCATGCCGGAGTCGCCGCCCGTAATCAGGGCTTTACGTCCGAGCAGGCGGTTCGAGCCGCGATAACTCTCTTCGCCGTGGTCCGGCCGCGGCTCCATCTTACTGGCGAGGCCCGGCCAGGGCTGTGACTGCGGCTTGAACGGCGGTTTGGGATATTTGTTGACGGGGTTGCCCACAGGCGGGGCAGCCGGCTGCGAATCGCCGGACGGAGCTGGAGCCTGGTCGGCGCCTTCGAGGATGCCCAGGAGCTCACGCCGTGTCACGGGACTTTCCGCCTCTGGGGTCAACGCTTCGCCTCGCTCAATTCCACCGCGAGTATGGTGCGGTCTCCGTCAGAACGATCCCGGCTTCCGTTTGGTTCCTGCATTCCGCGCGACCGGGACCTTCATCCCGGCATCAGCTCCGAGACGCTCACGCCGCCATTCGAACGTGACTTCAGCAGCACGAGCAGCGCGGTTTCCTCTGGGCGCAATCCTGCGAGTTCGTCGATCAAATCGCCCCCGCTTGCCAATTCGATCTCGAGCACGAGCCTTCTCTCGAGATATCCGTTCAGCACCTCGGGGTGGACGTAGCATTTGCGGCATATGGTCGGCGTGTTGCCCAGGCTGGCGGAAACAAGGGCGATCGCCGCTTTGAGATTGCGCTTGGCCTGAGCGAGCGTCTCGAACAGCGCCAGCTCCCTGAGGGCCATCGCCGCCATCAGGGTTCCTGCCCAGGTGCGGAAGTCTTTCGCGGTCACGTCTCGTCCGCTGATTTGCCTCAAATAGGAATTGACATCGCCGGACGTGACGGCGTGAAGCTTTCCGTCTTCGTCGAAATATTGCAGCAGGTCCTGCCCGGGCAATTCCTGGCAGGCGCGAACGATTTTGGCCACGCGGCGATCCCGAAGCTTCAGCGACCATTGCTTTCCGCTCTTGCCGGTAAATTGAAAGCGGATTTCGGAGCCCTCGATCGCCACATGGCGATTCTTCAGCGTGGTGAGCCCATAGCTGTCGTTTCGACGGGCGTAATCGTCGTTTCCGACCCGGATCAACGTCGTCTCCAACAGGTATACGACCGTCGCGAGCACCTTTTCCCTTCCCAAGCCGCGTTGCGCCATGTGCTCGGCGACTTTCGCCCGGATAGTTGGAAGAGCGTCGGCGAACGCGAGCATGTGTTCGAACTTGACCCCCTCGCGAATCGCGCGGAACGACGGGTGGTAGCGATATTGTTTGCGGCCTTTGGCGTCGCGGCCGGTCGCTTGAATGTGCCCGTCCGCGGAGGTACAGATCCATACGTCCGTCCAAGCCGGGGGCACGGCGAGTGACTTCACCCGGCGAATCGTCTCCTCGTTGGAGAGCCGGGCGCCGTTCGGATGCAGATAGACGAATCCCTTGCCCGCTTTCCTGCGCCGAATCCCCGGCCTGTCGTCCGATACATAGCGCAACCCCG
>JBAQGU010001138.1:0-2145 GCA_049287975.1 Roseiarcus sp. | reverse complement strand
CGCGCAGCGTTCGCCCGGCCGCGGGCGCGGCGAACAGCCCGAACGCGAAGGCCAGCGCCGCGGCCGCCTGGACGCGGAGCGCAAAATGACCATATGAGGCCGTCTGCCGAGAGAATGTCTGCACGATGATGAAACCTGCCGTCGAGTTGCGCGAAGTCGATCTGAGCCTCGGACGAGGGCCCGCGCGGGTGCATATACTGAGGAAAGTCAGTCTGACAATCGGGCGAGGCGAGGCTGTCGGGCTGGTCGGCGCTTCGGGCTCCGGCAAATCGACGCTGCTGATGACGATGGCGGGGCTCGAGCGGCCCGACAGCGGCTCGATCTTCATCGACGGCGTCGCGATCCACGCAATGAGCGAGGATGCGCTCGCACGCTTTCGCGGCACGAGGATCGGCATCGTCTTCCAGTCGTTCCAGCTGATCCCGACGATGACGGCCTTGGAGAACGTCGCCGCGCCGCTCGAACTCGCGGGCGCGTCCGACGCGTATCGCAGAGCGAGCGCAGAACTCGCCGCGGTAGGGCTCGCCGAACGCCTGTCGCACTACCCCGCGCAGCTTTCGGGCGGGGAGCAGCAGCGCGTGGCGCTCGCCCGCGCGCTCGCGCCGCGTCCCTCGCTGCTGATCGCCGACGAACCCACGGGCAATCTCGACGAGGCGACGGGAAAATCGATCATCGACCTGCTGTTCGCCCTGCCCGCCGAGCGGGGCGCGACGCTCGCGCTGGTGACGCATGATCCGGCCCTGGCGGCGCGTTGCGACCGCACCTTGCGCATGCGATCGGGGTTCGTCGAGACGGCCGTCCCGGCGGCCGCATGAATCTTCCAGCGATTTGGGTGCTGTTCCGTTTCGCCGCCCGCGATCTGCGAGGAGGGCTGGAAGGACTGCGCATTTTCCTCGCCTGCATCGCGCTGGGCGTCGCCGCGATCGTGGCGGTGAATTCGCTCGCCCGTTCGCTCGACGACGGCTTGGCGCGCGACGGTCGGGTGATCCTCGGGGGCGACGCGTCGTTTTCGCTGATTCATCGCGACCTGACGCCCGAGGAGCGCGCGTTTCTGCAGGCGCGAGGAACCCTCTACACCGTCGCAAACCTTCGCGCGATGGCGCGCAACGCCGAGGGCGACGCGACGCTCGCCGATTTGAAGGCGGTCGACAATTCCTGGCCGCGCCTCGGCGTCGCGGCGCTGGATCCGCAGCTGGACCCTCAGGCGGCGCTGGCCGAGCGGCAGGGCCGTTTCGGCGCCCTCGTCGACGATGCGCTGCTGGATCGACTCGGCCTGAAAATCGGCGATGCGTTCGACCTCGGCGCGCTGCATCTCGAGGTCCGCGCCCGTATCGTTTCCGAGCCGGACAGGCTGGGAACCGGCATCGGGTTCGGCGCGCGGGTGTTGATTTCGGAGGCGGCGTTGCACGCGAGCGGGCTCGTCCAGCCCGGCTCATTGATCCGCTGGACGACGCGGGTCCTGCTGAACGCAGCGGGCTCGCCCGCGAGCGATGCCTCGATCGCGGCGCTGCTCGCGGACGCGAAGGCCGCCTTTCCCGAAGCGGGGTGGGAGATGCGCTCGCGCTCGAACGTCTCTCCCGACTTTTCCCGCAATCTCGAACGTTTCGGCGAATTTCTGGCGCTGGTGGGGCTGATCTCGCTCGTCGTCGGCGGCGTCGGCGTCGCCAATGCGGCGCACGGGTTCGTCGAACGCAAGCGCGCGACCATGGCGATCCTGAAGTCGCTTGGCGCGAGCGGCGGCGCGGTCGTGGCGCTGGCGCTGATGGAGTTTCTCGCCGTCGCGAGTCTGGGCGTCGCCCTTGGATCGATCGTCGGCGCGGCGGCGCCGTACCTGGTTTCGGCGCTGGCGGCGGCGGCGCTGCCCTATCCGCTCGCGCCGGCGATCTATCCGGGTGAACTGGCGCTAGGGGCGCTCTACGGTCTCTTGACCGCGTTGACTTTCGCTGTCGCCCCGCTCGGCCGCGCGCACGACCTGCCGGTCTCGGCGCTGTTTCGCGACCATGTCGCGGAAATCCCGCCGTGGCCGCGACCGCGCTACGCCGCGGCCGCGATCTTGGGCGGCGTCCTGCTGGCGCTGGTCGCTATATCAGCGAGTCCGCAGCGGACCGTCGCGATCGTCGTCGTCGTCGCAACCGGGCTCGCGGT
>JBAQGU010001137.1:0-1677 GCA_049287975.1 Roseiarcus sp. | reverse complement strand
CCTCAAACTTGCCACGCGCCTCGTCGCAAAGACCAGGAAGTGAATCGAAGCGATGAAACTCACCCTCTCCTGGCTCAAAGACCACCTCGATGCGACGGCCTCGCTCGCCGAGATCGTCGATACGCTGACGCGCATCGGCCTCGAGGTCGAGGCGATCGAAGACCCCGGCGCCAAATACAACGGCTTCGTGATCGCGCGGGTGATCGAGGCGGTTCAGCATCCGAACGCGGACCGGTTGCGAGTCTGCATGGTGGATGCAGGTGGCGCCCCGGTGCAGGTCGTCTGCGGCGCCCCCAACGCGCGAACGGGCATGAAAAGCGTGTTCTCGCCGGTGGGAACCTACATCCCCGGCAAGAAAATCACGCTCGCCAAGGGAACCATCCGGGGCGTCGAGTCCAACGGCATGCTCTGCTCGCCAGCCGAACTCGAGCTTTCCGACGATCACGACGGCATCATCGATCTGCCCGACGACTCGCCCGTCGGGGCGCCCTACGCGAGATGGGCTGGCCTCGACGATCCCGTCATCGACATCAACCTGACGCCCAACCGCCCCGACGCGACGGGCGTCGCCGGGATCGCGCGGGATCTCGCGGCGGCGGGGCTAGGCACGCTCAAAACGCGTGCGCCGAAGCCGGCCGCTGGCGTGTTCGATTGCCCGGTATCCCTCCTGCTCGACTTCACGCCCGCCGACGCGCATCTCTGCCCGGCGTTCGCGCTGCGGCTCGTACGCGGCGTCCACAACGGCGCCTCACCGGACTGGATGCGGCGGCGGTTGCGCGCGATCGGTCTGCGGCCCATCAACGCGCTCGTCGACGTCACCAACTACATCACCTTCGATCGCGGCCGGCCCCTGCACGTCTTCGACGCCGCCAAGGTAGAGGGCGCCCTGAGGGTGCGGCGCGCCCGCGCGGGCGAAAGCGTGCTCGCGCTCGACGGCAAGACCTATGCGCTCGACGCGAGCATGGTGGCGATAGCGGACGACGGCGGGGTCGAGTCGATCGCGGGGATCATGGGCGGCGAGCATTCCGGCTGCGACGAGAACACGCGGGACGTGTTGATCGAGAGCGCGCTGTGGGACCCCCTGAACATCGCGCAAACGGGGCGCAAGCTCGGCATCGTGACCGACGCGCGCTATCGCTTCGAACGCGGCGTCGATCCCGATTTCTGCGTGCCCGGCGCGGAATTGGCGACGCGCCTGATCATGGATCTCTGCGGCGGCGAGCCTTCGCGGTTGATCGTCGCGGGCGATCCGACAAAGGCGCGAAAGGTCGTCGACTTCCCCTACAGCGAAGTGCGCCGCCTCACCGGGTTCGAGATTCCGCGGGCCGAGGGCGAGGCGATCCTCCTGGGGCTAGGCTTCGAGGTGAAGGACGGCAAGGCGATCGTGCCGAACTGGCGGCCCGACATCGACGGCAAGGCCGACATCGTCGAGCAGATCGTGCGCATCGCCGGGCTCGACAAGGTTCCGACGACGCCTTTGGCCCGCCTCGACTTCGGCGTGCCGAAGCCGGTGCTGACGCCGCTGCAGAAGCGGACGCGCCTCGCCAAACGCGCGCTCGCCGCGCTCGGCCTGCGCGAGGCGGTCACGTGGTCGTTCATCTCGAAACCGGCTGCCGTGCTGTTCGGCGGCGGCGCGCCGGCCTTGGCGCTCGCCAATCCGATCGCGGCCGATCTCTC
>JBAQGU010001136.1:0-3374 GCA_049287975.1 Roseiarcus sp. | reverse complement strand
CCTCTACAGCATCAATCCCAAGAAGGCCGAGCTGGAGCTGAAAAACGACAAGCTCACGGCGCTGAAGGCGGAATACGACAAGGGCGGCCGCGAGCCGAGCAACCTCCGCTACGGTTATGTCGCCGAGCCGGTCACGGACTTCTCCGTGTTCGGCTGAGCATCGCGCCGCCCAATCGAAGCGCTCGGGCAGCTTCCGCTGGACCTCGGCCCGGCTCAGAGCTCTTGGCGCCTTTTGCTGATCGCAATATTCCAGACCAACATAGTTCAGTCATCGCCCAAATAAGCTTCTGAACGGACGACTTTCGATCGCGCGATCGTCTCACGCGTTGATACGAACCGGCAATGTTTCGTAGCCCTTCACGAAGCTCGAATACACGCGCTTGGGTTCGCCAACCACCTCGATATCGTCGAAGCGTTTCAGGATTTCTTCCCAGACGATCTTGAGCTGCAGCTCGGCAAGCCGCATGCCGACGCAGCGATGAATGCCGAAGCCGAAAGACAAATGGGTCCGCGGCCGGGCGCGATCGATGACGAAACTGTCGGCATTCTCGATCGCTTCGCTGTCGCGATTGCCGGAGACGTACCACATCACGACGCGATCGCCTTTTTTGATCGAGCGCCCGCCCAGCTCCGTATCGTGTCGCGCGGTGCGTCGCATATGCGCGAGCGGGGTCTGCCAGCGGATCACTTCCGGCACAAAACTGTCGATCAGCGCGGGATTGCCGCGAAGCTTGTCGTATTCGTGGGGATGCTCGTTCAGCGCCAGCACCGAACCGCTGATCGAGTTCCGCGTAGTGTCGTTGCCGCCGACGATCAGAAGGATGAGATTGCCGAGCCAAGTGTCCCGATCCATATAGCGGGTTGCGTCGCTGTGCGCCATCAGCGAAATCAGATCGCTGCGCGGCTCGACATTGACGCGCTCGTTCCACAACCGCGTAAAATAATCGGCGCATTCGTCGAGCTCGGCGAACCGCTGTTCCTGGTTGTCGTAAATCATGCTTTTTGGCAAAGCGGTGGCGAGATCGGACCAGCGCGTCAGCTTGCGGCGGTCCTGCCACGGAAAATCGAACAATGTGGCGAGCATCTGGGTGGTCAGTTCGACGGAAACACGCTCGACCCAGTTGAAGGTTTCGTTGCGCGGCAGATTGTCGAGCACTTTTGCTGAGCGTTCGCGAATGAGGATTGCCAGCGTGTCGAGATGAGTTGGCGTGAACATCGGCGACACGGTCTTGCGCTGCGGAGCGTGTTTGGGCTCGTCCATCGCAATGAAGCTCGGCCATTTATGATCCGGCTCGACGTCGCGCAGCATGACGCCGCCGAGATTGACATCCGACGAGAAAATCGCGGGATTGGTTTCGACATGCATGATGTCGTTGTATTTGGTCACCGACCAATAATTGCCGACCGGGCTCGTCGAGCAGAAATGCACCGGCTCCTCGTTGCGCAGCCGCTCGAAATAAGGCCAGAGCGTATCGGACCGGAACAATTCAGGGTTGCCGGGGTGGAATTCCGACAGCGGCATCGCATAGGCATTCTCGCGCGCGGCCCGTTGACGCGTCTCGAGCTCAACGTACATCGATCTATGCATATCGCACTCCGATTCATCCCGCGTCCCCGCTCCTCATTTGCTCGAGAAGCGCCTCCTCGAATTGCCCGGTCTTGCGCAGGCCTTCCGTGCGGGCGAGTAGGACATTGTACTGACCGGCTCGGCCGCCAATCACAGCCGTTGTCGGGGCCTCTGAGGTAGGCGCAGAACATATCGGCCATGAGACAACGGCCACAAGACAATTCGGAGCCGCTTCGCGGCGTGGGCGACCGCCGCGCTATCGCGCGGCGAAGATGGCTTGGCGACACAAAAAACGAGGTCAGTTCCCGCAGCACTTCGTCGGACGCGCTGCCCGGCAGACCCCGCTGACCGTCGCTCCACCGCCGAGGAACTCAAACAAGGCGCGGTCGTCTGCATCGACAAGCGTCATGTCGATCAGCTCCCGCAGCAATTCGGCGGTTCCACTTTCGGGCAAGGCCCGCAGAACCATCAGCACGACCCCGCCCGCCACTTCGGCCTTGCGACGTTCGACCGACGAAATCTTGGCGCGTGGCATGGCGTATGGCCCTTCACCGTATCCCCTATCGGCGCCCTGAGCGGGGCGCAAACGCATCGATCCGTAGCCGATCACTTTCCCGCCAGGATGTTTATCGCGCTGCCGGCAATTGCGGTCAACGTGACCACCGAAATCGTCGCCTGCAGCAGCATGAGCATCTTGGCGCGCTTCGTCAGAGGGGCGGTGTCGGTGGGACTGAACGCGAAACTGGTCGTGAAGGCCAGGAAGAGGTAATCGGCGTAGCCCGGCTCCCAGGATTCATAGTGCGCAATGCTACCGGCGCGTTGCGGGAACAGGAAAACCCAAGCCGCGTCGGCGTGTGGAACGTCGTCGAAGCCAGGCGGATCAATAACCCAGTACCAGATCGAAAAAATCAGGATGTTAGTCGACGCCATCAGCACAACGTCGATCATCAGCGCATTTACGGCTTCCGAGACTGATCCGTACAGTACGCCGACCAGGCCGCTCAAGTGAAGCAACAAGGCGCATGTGAACACCGTGTTTGCGAATACGACGCAGACAAAAAGCGCGCGCCCGCGCTTCAGCGCCCACAGCGCAGCCATCAACGCTATCGAGCCCACGCTCACCGCCAGCAGGCCCCTGGCGAGTGTCGAACGATCTCGCGGCATGAAGTCGCCCAGTGCGCCAAACGTCATCGTATAGGAAATTCCACCTTGCGCGAGCGAAATCGCCAACATGACCAGCATGACGCCGGCGACCCGACGCCCGCGGACCCGAATGAAAGCGAGCATGGTCGACTCGATTCGTGAGAACTGATGAGCTTGTGGGCTAGACGTCGGCGGGCGGCAAGCCGCGTCAGAGGATCGTGTTGCCTTCAGCCGCGAGCGATGCGCCGCCGCGCCGACCAGTGAAGCCTGAGCGGGCTTGACGATGCGCGCCGACGCTGTTCCTCTCCCCGCTGGCGCGCCATAATTTCGTTTGAACGCGGTCGCCGCCGTGTTCGACACGCCGCTGCTCCCTTCGAGGAGCAGCGTCGGGTCGTGGTGGGATGCGTATGATTGGAGGGGCGTCATGAAGATTATCCACGGCTCTCTCCGTTATCGCGAGCAAAGCGAAGCGGCCCAGCCCAAGGGTCTCCAACTGCGGCTTGGTCTGGGTTGCTTCGCTGTCGCTCGCAATGACGGTTCCCTCGGACTTCAACTGACAGGTTTCGACGATGGCTAGACTGAACTGGGGCATGATCGGCGGCGGCGAGGGCAGCCAGATCGGGCCGGCGCATCGCATCAGCGCGGCGATGGACGGGCTCTACGC
>JBAQGU010001135.1:0-4074 GCA_049287975.1 Roseiarcus sp. | reverse complement strand
GCGCCCTCATTGAAGCGAAACAGTTCAGGGTCGAACGGCGGCGGCGCCAGCATAGTCAACGATCCAGCTGCGAAATCGAGCCGAAAAATTCCTTTGCGCAACGCGACCACGGCGCCGGTCCGCTGGGATAGCAGACAGAAGGCTCCTATGTCGCTCGGCATGGCCCAGGAGCGCTGGCGGCCCGTCGCGAGCTCGAGTCGATGCAACGCGGGCTTCTTCACATCGATCCAGTAGAGCGCCTTTTCCGAGTCCACCCACGTCGGCGATTCGCCGATGATCGCACCCGCATCCAAAACCACTTCGATATTCATGGCGTTGTCCCATCGAACGACCGCACGCGCACGCCGCGCTCTAGTGCGACAACTCGGAACCCGGGCGGCAGGCGCCGCGTTGAGTGAAAGATTTTCCCTGCGACAGCGCGCGCATCATTCAGCTGCGGAGCAATTGCGATGGCCATGAACGTCAGTGATTTTGTTTGGCGTCGCGTAACTGAGTGGGGCATCAAACGAGTCTACGGCTATCCCGGCGATGGGGTCGGGGGTCTGGACGTCGCATTGGAGAAAGCCAAGGCCAATCTCCAATATATTCAAGTTCGCCACGAGGAAATGGCGGCTTTCATGGCTTCGGCGCACGCCAAGTTTACGGGAGAGGTCGGCCTATGCTACGCGACGTCGGGCCCGGGCGCGATCCATCTGTTGAACGGTCTCTACGACGCCAAGATGGATCACGTTCCGGTCGTCGCCATCGTGGGTCAGCAAGCGCGCACCGCGATCGGGGCGAGCTATCAGCAGGAAGTCGACCTGCAATCGCTATTCAAGGACGTCGCGGCGGATTACGTCGCGACCGCCTGCATGCCCGCGCAGGTCCGACATCTGATCGATCGCGCAATCCGGATCGCATCGACGCGGAGAACGGTCACCTGCGTCATCATTCCCAACGACCTCCAGGAGCTCGCCTACGAAGATCCTCCGGTCGCCCACGGCGCGACTCACACCGGCGTCGGCTACGCCGGTCCGGCGCAGCTGCCGAGCGATCCGCTGCTGCAGCAGGCCGCGGCGGTGCTGAACGCGGGCAAGAAGGTCGCGATGCTCGTCGGCGCGGGCGCGCTCGGCGCCACGGACGAAGTGATCGCGGTCGCCGAAAAGCTGCAAGCCGGCGTCGCCAAAGCGCTGCTCGGCAAAGCCGTTCTGCCGGACGATCTGCCTTGGGTCACCGGCTCCCTCGGCCTGCTGGGCACCAAGCCGTCGTGGGATCTGATGAAGGGTTGCGACACCTTCCTGATGATCGGCTCGGCGTTCCCCTACAGTGAGTTCCTCCCCGACCCCGGCGATGCGCGAGGCGTGCAGATCGACATCGACGGCACGCGGCTGAGCCTGCGCTATCCGATGGAAGTCAACATGGTCGGCGACAGCGCGGTCACATTGCGCGGGCTGCTGCCTTTGCTGAAGCAAAAGACGGGGGATGGTTGGCGTCGCGGTATTGAGAAAGGCGTCGCCGCTTGGTGGAAGACGCTCGAGGAACGGGCGATGGTCGCTGCCGATCCGATCAATCCGCAGCGCGTGTTCTGGGAGTTGTCAAAGCGCCTTCCCGAGAATTGCATTCTCACCGGCGATTCCGGATCGGTGGCTAACTGGTACGCGCGCGACATCCGGATGCGCCGCGGAATGATGGGTTCGCTCTCCGGAGGCTTGGCGTCGCTCGGGGCCGCGACACCCTATGCGATGGCGGCCAAAATGGCGTTCCCGGATCGCGTTGTCATCGCCTTCATTGGTGACGGCGCAATGCAGATGAACGGCCTCAACGTGATGATCACGATCTCCAAATATTGGAAGGAATGGTCCGACCCGCGGTTGATCGTCATGGTCCTCAACAACCGCGACCTCAACCAGGTGACATGGGAGGAACGCATTCAGCTAGGCGACGGCAAGACAGAGTCGACGCAGAGCATTCCCGACTTCCCCTATCACAAATACGCGGAGCTCGTCGGTTTGAAGGGCATTTTCGTCGACGACCCGGAAAAGCTCGGCGCGGCCTGGGACGAGGCACTCGCGGCCGACCGGCCAGTGATCCTCGAATGCTACACCGACCCCAACGTGCCGCCGTTGCCGCCTCACATCACAATGAAGGACGCGAAGAACTTCATGGCGATGACGCTCACCGAGCCGGAACTCGGCAGCGTGTTGAAAAACAGCGCGAAGCAGCTCCTGACTTCGGTGCTGCCCGGTGGAAAGGATTGAGGCATGGGATCGGAAGCGGCTGTCACGGGGCTCCGTGTCCAGGCCTATACCATTCCGACCGACTTTCCCGAGGCCGACGGCACCGCGTCTTGGAACTCGACGACTATCATCGTCGTCGAGGCGGAAGCGGCCGGCCAGCGCGGGATCGGCTATACCTACGCCGACGCGTCGATCGTTCCGCTCATCGGCGAAAAGTTGGCCAAGGCGGTCGTCGGAACGGACGCCATGAACCCGCCCGCCGCTTGGCGCGCGATGCAGGTCGCCGTCCGCAATCTCGGGCGCGAGGGCTTGGCCGCCACCGCGATATCCGCAGTCGACGTAGCGCTCTGGGATCTCAAAGCCGTTCTGTTCGACCTCCCGCTCGCGTCCTTACTTGGCTCCTATCGCGAAGCCGTGCCGATCTACGGCAGCGGCGGCTTCACCAGCTACGACGACCGTCAGCTCGCGCGCCAACTCGCCGGTTGGGTGGAAAGAGAAGGCTGTCGCTGGGTCAAGATGAAGATCGGGAGCGACCCCGATCGCGATCCGCAGCGCGTCGCGGCGGCCAAGCAGGCGATCGGCCCGGCAACTCTGTTCGTCGACGCCAACGGCGCTTACGTCCGCAAGCAAGCTTTGCAGCTCGCGCAGCGATTCTCGAGCGAGCAGGAAGTGCGCTGGTTCGAGGAGCCGGTCTCATCGGATGATCTCGTCGGGTTGCGTCAGGTGCGGGAGCGGGCGCCGCCGCCAATGGAAATCGCGGCGGGCGAGTATGGCTACACGCTCGATTATTTCCGCCATATGCTGGAAGCGGGCGCGGTGGATGTGCAACAAGCGGACGCCACGCGCTGCGGCGGAGTCACTGGCTTCATGCAGGCCGCGGCCCTGTGCGAGGCGCATCACGTCGATCTCTCCGCGCATTGCGCGCCCGCGTTGCACCGCCATCTCGGCTGCGCGGCGCCGCGCGTCCGCCATCTGGAGTGGTTTCACGATCATGTTCGCATTGAGCAAATGCTGTTTGACGGCGCGCCCGAGGCGTACGACGGCGCCGTCGCGCCCGACCGGTCGCGTCCCGGGCTCGGCCTCACATTCAAGCGGAGGGATGCCGAGCGCTTCGCCGTTCGCGGAGGGACGGGCGAGTGAACCGCGACGCCACCACCGCCGTAATGTCCGGGGTTGCCCTGCTGTGTTTGGCGGCGCTGTCGAGCCGACGTCGTTCGGCCGTTGCGCTGGCCCGTTCGGCGCCCGTCGCGAAGATCGATCGGACGAGGGTCGTCCGCGCGGCGCCCGGGCTGGCGGCCGTCGCCAAACTCGATCCAACCGCCGCTGTCCGCGCGGCTCGCCGGATGAACCGGGCGGCAGGCCTCATCGCGACTTCGGTGCTCGCGGACAGCGCCATCGAACATTATCGCGGAATGTTTCACAACAAGGCGATGTTCACGCCGATCGTCACAGCGGCGCTCTCGCTGGCAGTCAGCGCACACGGCAACGCGGATACGCGTCCCGCGGTTCATAAAACGCGCGACACGGTGTATTCGGCCGCGGCGCTAGCCGGCATCGCCGGTCTGGGCTTTCATATCTACAATGTCAGCAAAAGGCCCGGCGGCTTCTCATGGCAGAACCTGTTCTATTCCGCTCCGATCGGCGCCCCCCTGGCCTTGGTGCTTTCGGGAGCGTTGGGCTTTCTCGCAGAACGCGTGCGCGACACGAAGCCGGGCGTCGCCCCGACGATCGGCGGCCTTTCGGCGGGGCGGGTCGTCGCCGCCGCAACGAGCGCCGGCCTGATGGGCACGGTGGCGGAGGCGGGGTTGCTGCACTTCCGCGGCGCCTACCACGATCCGTTCATGTATCTGCCCGTCAC
>JBAQGU010001134.1:0-5451 GCA_049287975.1 Roseiarcus sp. | reverse complement strand
TGGTCGGCGGGGATGGCGGTCTATGACATTTCCAAACCGGACGAACCGAGGCAGATCGGCTTCATGCCGGTCGAGGGCACGGGCCTGCATCGCATCTGGTATATCGGCGGTCGCTGGGCCTACGCCTCGGCGCTGCTCGACGGCTTCTCCGACTACATCCTGATCGCAATCGACATGCAGGATCCGAAGCATCCCGTCCTCACGGGAAAATACTGGCTGCCGGGCATGAACGTCGCCGCCGGCGAAAAAGCGAACTGGCCGACCCCGAACGGCCGCTTTGGCCTGCATCACGCCATCATCCACGACGATATCGCCTATTGCAGCTGGCGCGACGCCTGTCTCGCGGTGGTCGACGTAAAGGACAAGGCGAACCCGAAACTCATGGTCCACAAAGTCTGGGCGCCGCCGTTCGGCGGCGGCACGCACAATGCCTTGCCGCTCCCCGACCGCAATCTGTTGATCGTCGTCGACGAAACGGTGCTCGACGATCAGGAAGACGGCTTCAAGCCGATCTGGGTGTTCGACAATCAGGTCAAGTCCAACCCGATCAGCATCTCCACCTTCCCCGCGCCGTCGGACAAGGACTATCTGAAAGTCGGCGGTCACTTCGGACCGCACAACGTCCATGAGAACCGGCCGGCTAGCTTCGTCAGCTCCGAGCTGATTTTCGCGACCTACCAGAATGCTGGACTCAGGGTCTACGACATCAAGAACCAGTTCCAACCCAAGGAAGTCGCCGCCTTCGTGCCGCCGCCGCCGACCACATGGGTCGACCCGCGCCCCAACCGCCCGATCGTGCTGCATTCGGCCGACGTTTTCGTCGATGCAAACGCGCTTTGCTATATGACCGACTTCAACGCCGGCCTTTACATCGTCGAGTACAAGGGCTGAGCCGGGAGGATCGCCGACATGGGCCGCAGCGAACTTCTGAACCCGACCTACGCCCACAACATGCGCCTGATCGGCCACTCCGATCAGGCGGGCCGCTCCGACGGCCAGCAGATCATGGTGGGCAACGGCTACGCCTACATCGGCCATGTCTGCTCGAAGGGTTTTTCGGTCGTCGACGTGAGCGACCCGACAAATCCGAAAACCGTCGCCTATATCCAGAATCCGCCGAACACCTGGAGCCTGCATCTGCAGGTTCACGACGACCTCTTGCTGCTCGTGCACGGCCGCGACATGTTTTCGCAGCCGGAAATGGCCGACGAGCGCAACTACTACAAGCCGAAGTCCGGCACGCACGGCGGCCACGTAGAGGCGCCCACGCGGGATTGGTCGGCCGGCATGGCCGTGTTCGACATTTCGAAACCGGCTGAGCCGCGGCAGATCGGCTCCATGCCGGTCGACGGCGCCGGCCTGCACCGCATCTGGTATGTCGGCGGCCGATGGGCCTACGCCTCGGCGATGATGGAGGGTTTCTCCGACTATATCCTCATTACCATCGACATGCAGGACCCGACAAAGCCGGAGATCGCCGGCCGCTTCTGGCTGCCGGGGATGAATCTCGCGGCGGGCGAGGAAGCCCACTGGCCGCTGGAGCGCGGGCGCTACGGCCTCCACCATGCGGTCGTCGCCGACGACATCGCCTATTGCGCCTGGCGCGACGGCTGCCTCGCGAGCGTCGACGTCAAGGACAAGAGCGATCCGAAACTGATCGTTCACCGGAACTGGGCGCCCCCGTTCGGCGGCGGCACGCACAATTGCCTGCCGCTGACCGACCGGAACCTGCTGATCGTGCTCGACGAAGCGGTGCTCGACCGCGCAGAGGACGGCTTCAAGCCGATCTGGGTCTTCGACAATCAGGTCAAGTCCAACCCGATCAGCATCGCCACTTTCCCGCTGCCCCAGGATCGCGACTACATCGCGGTCGGCGGTCATTTCGGCCCGCACAACATCCACGAGAACCGGCCGGGGTCCTTTCAGAGCTCGCACCTGATCTTCGCCACCTATCAGAACGCCGGGGTGCGCGTTTACGACATCGCCGACGCCTTCCATCCCCGCGAGGTCGGCGCCTGCGTGCCGCCCGCGCCTTCGAGGCTCGTCGACCCGCGGCCCAACCGCCCCATCGTGCTGCATTCGGCCGACGTGTTCGTCGACAGGAACGGTCTCTGCTATTGCACGGACTGGAGCGGCGCCGGCCTCTACATCATGGAGTATCTCGGCTGAGTCTTTGCCCTGTCTCAAAAGCCGAAGGCGCGCTCGAACTTCCGTTCATGGTTGGCCCGCGCTATATTTTTCTCGGTCACCCTGCTAAACTCATTAATTGGCTAGTCGCTCGCAGCCATCCGGTTTCCTCTAAGGAGGCGAGAAATGAGAATGCGCGCCGTCGCCCTGGCTCTCGGCCTTGTTCTGATTGGCGGCGGCTTGCGGGCCGCTCAGCCGGCCGCGCAGCTCACCATGTCGGTCGCGAATGATCAACTTGGTATCACGTTGCGCCATCCGGAGGGCTGGTTCGGGACATGGCAGGGCGACCGCGGCTGGATCGTGAATGCGCCCCCAGAGCAAGCTACTGGCGCTGCTTTGGGCGGGCTCGCGCAAGTCTTTGTCACCGTCGAGCACCGCACCGACCATGCCGACGCGGTCCGGCGCTTGCGTGAAATCGCCTCTGAGTTCGAAGCGCCCGTCATGTATCTGACAATCGGCGGCTGGCCCGCAATGCAGCGGCAAGTGATCACCGCGAAGGAGCAACCGGGCGCGGTGGGGGCGGATGCGCAGCAGCAGCAAATCCTCACGATCACGACTGCAATCGCGGCAGGCGATCTGCTGATCCGCGCCGACGCTCGGATGGCGCCCGACGTTGGCGAGGAGACCAAGCAGCAGGTGCTCGCGATCGAGTCCAGCATAGGCATCAAGACTGCTGGCGACAACGCGCAGTCTCAGCGGGACATCGAAGAACTGCAGGCCGTCCCGAAGCTGGCGCCGTTTGTGCCGCCGCCGTCCACGGTAAGACCCGCTGGCCCGCTGCAACAGCATGGGATGCTGGAAGAGCCGCGCCGGCTTTTGCAAGGCGCGTTGGCCCGATCGGAGGACGAGGACCGGCCAGGAGGGTCGGAGTCGGAGCCCGAACCCGACAAGTCCGGCGCCGGTGCGCCCGTCATCAATGGCGGTTTCGCGAGCGAGCCGGACATCGCGGTTTCGACCGACGGGCGGAATATCGTCGTCGCGCAGCAGTTCCAGTACGCAACGTCCAACGACGGCGGACGGACCTTCCCGACCACTGGCTCCTTCCCGTCCTCGACCGGCGGCGACACCTCGCTCGCCTATGGCCCGAGCGGCAATTTCTACGAAGGCACGATCGACAACGCATCCTCAGCCCTGAACGTCTCGACCGACGGCGGTAAAACCTTCACTTTCAAGACCAACGCGTTTACTTGCCCGACGACCGGCGCCAATCAGTGCGCGTTCACGTTCCCCGATCAGGAACATATCGCCGCCGACCGCTTCAATGCCAGCGCGAGCGGCGGTGACCAGGTTTATTTTGCGTGGCGCGAGGGAGGCAACGTGATCGGCGTTGCATGCTCCTCGAACAGCGGGAAAAGCTTCGGCGTCCCGATTCTCGCGACCGGGGACTTCCCACGCCTCAGCGTTGGATCGGACGGGTTTGTCTATGCCGTCTATGTCAACGGCGGCAACATCACCCTGAACAAATACAGTTCCTGCCAGGCCGGGTTCGCGGTGCAAACTGGCTTTCCAGTCACCGTGGCCAGCGGAATCGGCGTAACCTGTCCGGTCCCGGGTCTTGACCGCTGCAACAACGGTAACCTGCTGAGCAGCCATATCGTCGCCGTGGACGACGCCAATGCCAGGCATATCTATGTTGCCTACGCGCAGAGCAGCGGGAGCGGCGAAAGCGTGGTGCTGCAGGATTCCGCGGATGGCGGCACGACCTGGTCATCGAGTCGCGCCGTCACCCTCAGTGCGAGCATCACCGCGCGGCGGTTCATGCCCTGGCTATGCACAGCCAACGGCGTCGCCAGCGTGACATGGTACGATCGCCGCGCGGCCACCGGCCGGAACAACGATTTGACCGACTACTTTGGCGCCAACGCCTGTGTGACCGGGTCCGGCAATATCAGCGCCGGCAACGAGTTCCAGGTTAACGCGGTGGGTTCGGCCGATGCGCAATGCCTCGCGGGCAAAAGCCTCGGCAGCGCGCAAAGCTGGCCTGCTGGATCGCGCGCGTCGGGGGATTCGACGACATGCAGCGAGCAACCACAACTCGGCGGTCAATGCCGGCATACGCCCAACAACGCCACCGATTCCTTCCAGGCATGCAATTTCGCCGCGACAACCAATACCTGTCCGCAAACGGAAAGCTGCCAAACTTCCGGCGGAGTGCCGAAATACGGCGACTACAACGGCAACACCTGCGCGGCGGGAAAGCTTTACACGGTGTGGGCTTCGGCCAAGCCTCCGCCGGGACAGGCTCCATCGGGAAACGTAGATCTCTACTTCGCCAGCAACTCCATCCCGAAGCTGTTCGGCGCAACCGCCGTCGTCTGGCGCTACACTGGGCAGCCATGCAATGGCACTTCGTGCCCCGGTTGGCTCGCGCTAGATGATAATCCGGCAACGGTGGCGATCGCGGCCTCCGATACGACGCTGTATCAGCTCCATGCAACCGGCGAGATTTGGCGCTCTACCGGCGTCGGTTGCAGCGGCAATTCTTGTGCGGGCTGGCAGATGCTCGATGGCAATCCAGCGACGACCATGATTGCTGCGGGAGCCAGCGATCTCTATCAGCTCCACAATGATGGCTCGATCTGGCACTCGACGGGAGCGCCGGGCGGCTGGCAGATGCTCGATGGCAACCCCGCGACGACCGCGATTGCTGCGGGAGCCAGCGATCTCTATCAGCTCCACAACGATGGCTCGATCTGGCGCTCGACGGGATCGCCGGGCGGCTGGCAGATGCTCGATAACAACCCATCGGCCACGGCAATCGCGGCGGCGAGTAACCAGCTCTATGAGTTCCATAATGACGGCTCGATTTGGCATTCGACAGGGGTGACGTGTAGTAACGGCGGCTGTCCGGGATGGGAGCGGTTGGACCAGAATTCGAACGCCGGAATGATCGCGGCCGGCGGCGATCAGCTCTATCAGGAGCACTCCGCGCTGGTGTACCAGCTGCATTTCGACGGTTCGCTCTGGCGCCACACCGGCCCGGGCTGCGGCGGCGGCTGCTGCACCGGTTGGGACGACCTAGACAACAATTCCGGAACTACCGCCGTCGTCGCCTCCGGCCGCGAGCTCTATCAGCTGCACGATGACGGCTCGATCTGGCGCTCGACGGGAGCGGTGGGCGGCTGGCAAATGCTCGATGGAAACCCATCGACTACGGCGATCGCGGCGGCTGGCAACCAGCTTTTCCAGCTGCACAATGACGGCTCGATTTGGCGCTCGACAGGAGCGGTGGGCGGCTGGCAGATGCTCGATGGCAACCCGTCG
>JBAQGU010001133.1:0-1926 GCA_049287975.1 Roseiarcus sp. | reverse complement strand
GCGCTCTCCACCGATCGCCAGGACAGGCTGGACGTCGTGCGCTTGCTCCTCTCCTTCGGCGCTGATGTTCAACAGCGCGGCGTGAACGATTGGACCCCACTCCACTACGTGGTCAGCCTGGACGATGCGACTGTAGTCACGCTGTTGTTGGCCCATGGGGCTGACCCAAACGTTAGGACGCGGATCGATGATTGCGGCACACCGCTTGAAGAAGCGGAGAAATTTGGTCGCAGACGAGCCTTTGACGCTCTGAAGAAATCAGGTTCGCGTCGGGCCTGGGGTTGATCGGCGGATGCTTCGCGAGCCCAAAAGGCAACCTGTGAGGGCGCGGGATCAGCGGCGGTTGGTCATTCGAGGCGGTACAGCCTAGTTGAACTTCTTCAACTGTCAAAATCTCTGCGCAACGAAACCAAAAGGCGTCGAAATATTCCAGTTTGTGACGTGACCCGAACTTTACAGATTGGACCAATAGGAACAGATTAGCCATGTTCTGAGGGGGCGCCGTCGTAGGGACCTGCGGCCGGAATGAGCCCCATGCGTTCAGTTTCAAGGCTCTCCGTCATCGCGAGCAAAGCGAAGCGATCCAGACTAGGGGTCTCCGGCTGCGGCTTAGTCTGGCTGCTTCGCCTTGCTCGCACTGACGGAGGAAGCACAATGGGTCGCGTCGACGCTCAAAGTCGGCGTTACACTCTCGGGCAAAGTACGCTATCATAACGTGCTAATGGCGTCGTCGACTGACGGACAATTTTCTTTCTACTAATCTGAATTCGTGCTACGTTCACAATTCTCCGTTACCGGATAGCACCTCCGCCATGAACGCGCGTCCACCTAGTCCGACACAACCGCCCGTCCACCTCGAGCCCATCCAGCGCGAAGCGGTAGAATGGGGCGCGATGGCGCCGGGAGTGTGCCCTAAAAAGGCGAGCGTGGACGAAAAAGTTTGGAGGTCCACACTTTGGGTTTTTTCCACTTGTAACCCATTGAAATTCCAAGAAACCGCCAAAGCTTTCTTTGGAAATCCTTGGACAAAAACATCCTAGATTTGGAAAAGCTTGCAGACAAAACTTGGAGGCCGCCTTTATTCCGCCTGTTCTCCTACCTTCGACCCTTCGCCAACGCCTCGATGATCGCGCTCGCCCGCGCGCCCGCCATCAGCGCCTCCACATCGCTGCCTAGCCGCCGCCGCCAGTTCGGCCGCTCGCGATCGGTGCCCGGCAGGTTGGTCCCGATCGTATCGCCCGCGAGGTCTTCGAATTGCACGCTGGCGAAGACCGAGCCCGACGAGCCTACGAAGCCGTGGATCGCAGCGGCGACGGCGTCGCTCATGGGCGTCTCGAAGTCGGGGCTCCCGACGATCTCCCCGGCGAGCCGGAGCGCCTCGACCAGCACGCGCTTCTCTTCGCGGCGCTCCGCGATCGCGCGTTGCGCGGCGTCCAGGGTGAGAAACCCCAGCATGAGGCGCTCGGCGATGTCGGCGCCCTGCCACCAGCCGGCGAGGGTCGGCAGGTCGTGCGTCGTGGCGCTGGCGACGGAGAGCGGCGGGTAGTCCAGCGGGGGCAGGAAACCGAGGCCGCGCCGCTCGAACCAGAGCACGCGCATCCCGAGGATATTGGCGCGCGTGAGTTTGCCGCGAAAACCCTCGGGCACGGTTCCGAGATCCTCGCCGACGATCATGCATCGATGGCGCTGGCTCTCCAGCGCGACCTGGCCGAGCAGTTCGTTCACGGGATAGGCGAGATAGGCGCCTTCGGCCGGCTTGGCGCCGTCGGGGATGACGAACAGGCGCGTCAGCCCCATCGCGTGATCGATCCGCAGCATACCGGCGTGGTGCATGTTGGCGCCGTAGAGCGCAGCGAGCCCGCGCCAGCCCTCGCGCGCGCCCACGATCGGATCGGGCGGCGGCAGGCTCCAGTTCTGACCCTGCGC
>JBAQGU010001132.1:0-1628 GCA_049287975.1 Roseiarcus sp. | reverse complement strand
CCCCCGCGCCCGTCGCTCCCCCGCGGCCGACGGCGCCGGCGAACCAGTTACTGTCACCTTGATGTGATTACGAGGTGAAAGTGGCCTCATTGCGCAACCGCTCCAGAGCGGCGAGTGTTCACGCGATCCATCTGAGGAGGCTTCCCATGCTGTCGCGCCGTGCTGTCCTCGCGGGAGGCGCCGCCGCGCTCGCCGCGTCTCCGCTTGTCGCACGGGCCCAGACCTCGCCGCCGACGGTCCTCAAGATCGCACCGCGCGAAATCGTAGTGAACGGCAAGTCGGCCTCCGTCTACGGCATCAGTCAGCCGGACGGCGTGTTCGGGCTTTTCACCGACGTCGGCAAGCCCTTCCGCGTCCGGGTCGAGAACGGCCTCGACAAGCCGAGTCTCATCCATTGGCACGGGCTGACGCCGCCCTGGCGGCAGGATGGCGTGCCGGGCATTTCCGGACCGCCCATTCCGCCGGGCGGAAGCGCCGACTACGATTTCCCGCTGACTTTCGGCGGCACGTTCTGGATGCATTCGCATGAGGGCCTGCAGGAGCAACTGCTCTTGACCGCGCCGCTCATCATCCGCGATCAGCGCGACCGCCCCGACCAGCAGGAAGTCGTCGTGTTGCTGGCGGATTTCAGTTTCACCCCGCCCGAGAAGATCTTCGAGGATTTGCGGAAAAGCGGGTCGATGGGCGGCATGGCCGCGATGGCCGCGGCCGGCGCGGAGTCGTCGCAGAAGATGGGCGGAGCGGGCATGAAGATGGGGACGGCCCCGGCGCCGAAGACGGCGATGGGGGGCATGAAGATGGGCGGGAGCGCCGCCGCCGCTCCAGCTCCCGACCTCAACGACGTCAAATACGACGCCTTCCTGGCCAATCTTCGAACCCTCGCCGACCCCGATATCGTCAAGGTCGAGCCGGGCGGGCGCGCCTTGTTGCGCATCATCAACGGTTCGTCGATGAGCGCCTTCCACATCGGACTTGGCGCGCTCGACGGCGAACTGATCGCGGTCGACGGTTTCGAGATTACGCCGATCCGCGGGCGCAGCTTCCCGGTCGCCACCGCCCAACGCCTCGACATTCGCGTTTCAATCCCGCCCGGCCCCGGCGCCTATCCGGTGCTTGCTCAGCTCGAAGGCGAGCGCAGGCAAACCGGAGTCGTGCTCGTCGCCGGCAAGGGGACGGTCGCCCGTGTTCCCGACCTGGCGGCGGCCGCTTCGCCGGCGCTGACGCTCGATCTCGAGCGGAGTCTGCGCGCTACAAAGCCGCTTGCGCAGCGGAAGGCTGACCGTGTCCACACGCTCAACCTGACCGGGGAGATGGCCGGATATATATGGTCGATCAACAATGTCGTCTGGAACAAGGACGTTCCGCCCCTGGCCGTCGCGAAGGGCGAGCGGGTCGAGCTCGTGTTCGTCAACCAGACGCCGATGTCCCATCCGATGCATCTGCACGGGCACGAGTTTCAGGTGGTCGACATCGACGGCTATCGCTTCTCCGGCGCGGTGCGCGACACCATCCTGGTCCCCCCGAATCGCCGCGTGACCGTGGCCTTCGACGCCAACAATCCAGGCTATTGGGCGCTGCACTGCCACCTGCTCTATCATCTCGACGCCGGCATGTTCACGACCCTGCGC
>JBAQGU010001131.1:0-4048 GCA_049287975.1 Roseiarcus sp. | reverse complement strand
GCGCGGGCGCGTCGGGCAAAGCGTCGCGCTCGAACACGATGACCTTTTCGAAATGTGGCGCTACGGCTTTCGCAGCGGCGAGGCCTCCCATTCCCGCGCCAATGACGACGGCCTGCTTCAGAATCGGATTGGGCATGCGTACGTCTCCCGTTGAACGCGGCGCCGGCCGGACGATCTCCGGCCGACCGCGAACGTGTGCGATCGGTCGCCACGGTGAGCGAGCGCCGCTACGGGAGGATTTCATCAATCAGATTTCGCGTTACGTCCGTAACACATCTATGGCGTCGCGGCCGATCGCAGGGAGCGGGATAAAGCGGCTGCAAGTTCAGCGCTTGCAAACGGCCGCCGCACGAGATCGGCGATTCCCGCGCGCACGAGCGCGTCAGGACCGAAATCGACGGTCGATCTCGCTGCAAGAAGGATCGGATTACGGCGGATTACGTTGACAGTGCACTTTTCTTTAAATTGAATGAATCGAGCGGCCATGTAGGGTAAATGGGTTGTCCGCAGAAATGCCAAGGTCCTACGACCCTCTCGCTCCCTTGGATGATGGCTTATTGCCGCCCCAACCCGTCGCAGTGCGCGTCGGATCAAAGTGGCGCGATGCATGATTGCCCCACTTACTATTGGCGGCGCCGGTAGGAGATGCCCCTGCCTGACGTCTTTGACTCGAGAGCTCACGCTGCATTCCCCTCGAGCGGTGCATTGATCATGCAGAGCGGTGGGTGTGCCGCTCGCCTTACCCATCGCCTCGTGATGCCGAAGGCCAATCTCGGCGCTCGGCCGCGCCGTCACGTCGCGCGTGTGTGGACGAAGCCGAAACAATTTACGGGCGCGTCACCGCAATCTCGCGATCGGCGCGCCAATCAAATTGCAATCTTACTTGCGGACATTCGTCCAGTACACCACGGTGAGTCCGACCAGCAATAGCCCACCCTTCATCAATTGAAAGTTGGATTCGGTCCACCCAAGTAACGCTCCGCCTCGAACCATGACCGCGAGCACAAGAACTCCAACTGCGGTGCCCAGGATGTTCGGTTTACCTAACTTCAGCATCGTACTTCCTAGAAGCACCGATGTCAGTCCGTCGAGGAAGTAGGACGATGCAAGCCAAGGTTGACCCGACGCGAGGTCGGAAGCCAGCAGAACACCGGCGAGGCCGCTACAAAACGCCAGCAAGAGGGCGAGCAACATCAAAAGACGGTTGACCGGGATTCCGGCTTCGACGACCGCGCGCCGGTTTTGCGCCACCGCGTAGATATATTGACCCAAAGTCAGTCGCTCTTGCGTGTACCACGCGGCCCCGTAAAGAGCCAACGCGAGGAACGCGACCAGAGGAACAGTCCCCCACGAAACTGTGAAGAGCGGATCGAGAAAGCCGGGGGCATCGAGCGCGATCGAAGCGCCGGTTCCGATCGCCGCGGCCAGAGCGGACGCCGCTCCGCCGGTCGCGATTGTGATCACCAGCGACGGCAACCCGAGATGGGCAATCAAGATTCCATTCAGCAACCCGACTGCCACGCTCGCAACCATCGCGGCCGCTGCAGCGAGCGGCCAGCCAAATCCCGACGACACCAGGCCCGCCGTGATCATGTTTGACAGCGCCGTTATCGAAACGAAGCTCACGTCGATTTCGCCGACTGCGAAAAACCAAGTCAACCCGAGGAACATGATCATCGAAATGCTGGTGCTGCCAATCAGGCTCGTAATGTCCGCTCTGGAAGCGAAACTCGGCTCCACCGTCGTAAACACGGCGATGAGCGCCACGAGTATGCTCGACAGCCCAAAGCGCAGCGTGAGCCGCCTCATCAGATCCCGGAAATTGTCCTGACCCGCGAGAAGCGAAGCATCTGCGCTCATTACGTCGTCCTCGGCGCCGGCGCGTAAAACGCCAGGGAACGTCGAATTCGCGCAAACACGCGAGGGTCGAAAATCGCGACTGAGAAAATCAGCACAACGCTCACCATCGTGTCGCTGTAATAGTAGGGGATGCCCAGCAGCGTAAATCCGTTGAGTAGGAGCGCCATTATCAGACCGCCGGCAAATGTCGCAGGAACCGACGCCACGTTGAATAGCGCGGCGCCCAGATAGACGGACGTGTAAGCCGGCAATAGAACATTGTTTCCCGCCGTCTCCATAGCCTGGCCGACGGAGGCCACCCGGAGGACTATCGCCTCGCAGACCAGGGCGCCGCAGACGACGAACGCGGTCGCGATCATCTTTTCGATCGGTACTCCGGATAGGCGCGCCGCGATTGGGTTTTCCCCGGTTGCATAAAAGAATTGGCCATAGCGAGTCATTTGCAGCACGACGGTTGCGACGCCCCCCGTGAGCAGGAATATTACGATCGGCATATCAATCCCCAGCACAGACGAGTCATTGATATCGAGAATGCCGGAGGTGAAGAAATTGTCGGAATAGGATTTGCCGCCATTGTAGAAATAAGAAGCTCCATAGGCGATCGACCCTACGGCGATCGTAGCGACGACATCGGGAAGCTTGGCGAGTCCAATCAAGAGCCCGTTGATCAGGCCACACGCCGCGCCGATCGCCACGCATCCCAGAACAGCCAATGTCAGACTGTTGGTCTTTGCGATGAGACAGCCCAAGGTCAGGGCGCCGAGCGTCGCGACCCCCGCGAGCGACAGATCGAAGCGGCGCACCGCAATCACGAATGTGAGGCCCACCCCTACGATGCCGCTGGACGCCATGTGGCGTAGTATGGCATGAACGTTCGAGTGCGAGAGGTAGGCCGGAGACAATACCTGAAAGACCGCCGATATGACGGCGATCATGATGACAAACGTCACCAACCTGGGCGCCGCCAGGGACAGTTTGCTGAACATCAGGCTTTGGTCCCCATGATGCCGACGGATAACAACTCGTCGCGTGTAATATCGCGCGAGGGCACAAACGGCATGCAGCCTCGGTACATCGCCGCCAAGGTGTCTCCAAGCCCAAACACCTCGTCACAATCAGAGGACATGACGATCACCGCCGCATCTTTGCTGAGCTCGCGTATGAGGCGGTAGAGTTTCGACTGGGCTCCTACGTCGACCCCCGAGGTGGGCTCGACGAATATATAGACTTCCGCTTTGGCGAACAGACCTTTCGCGACCACGATCTTCTGCTGGTTTCCTCCACTGAACGCGGTGGCCGCGCCATCTACATTCGCGGGAGTCAGCTCCAGCTGTTTCGCGAGCTCCGCCACTCTCGCGCGATTCTCGCTGAATCTGAGTAATCCCCCGATGTAGGACGCGCTTCCGGGACTGGCGAGGGTGGTGTTGAAGACAACATCGCGGCTCAAGATGAGACCTTCACTGCGACGGTCGCCAGGAACGAGGAATATGCCCTCTCGCAAAGCCGCTCTTGATCCGCGGAGCGACTTGGCCTGACCACGAAGAAGGATCTCGCCGCTTCGCGGCTCGATCGCCCCGAACAAAGTCTTTGTCAACTCGTCGATCCCTGACCCGACAAGGCCAAATACGCCGAGTATTTCTCCGCGGCGCGCCGTAAAGCTGACGCCGCGAAAGCCACCAGTGGCTTCCAGATTCCGCACCTCGAGCAAAATAGCGCCGTCGGAAGCTTCCCTTTTTTCCGGGAAGACGTTTCCGGGCGTCTCTTGCAGCATCAACTGTGGGATTGACACCCGATTGCTCGCTGCATCCTCCGCAGACATTGTAGCAATGTTCTTGCCTCCACGAAACACTGTGAACCGGTCCGCAATCTCGAACACCTCCTCGAGGCGGTGAGTAATGTATATGATCGCAATGCCCTTTGCCTTCAACGCTCGCATCATGTCGAACAACTGAGCTTTTTCGACTCGCGTAAAAGTCGAAGTCGGTTCGTCCAAGATGAGTATCTTGATATGTTCCTGTTTGAGCGCGTGCAGAACCGCAATCACCTCCCTCTCGACCTTACCGAGCTGTTCCACCGGCTTGGCCAAGTCTATCTCGAGCGGAAACTTGGCGATCAGGCTATCGGCGCGAGCCCGCATTTGAAAGTGATCGACGCGTCTGAAGAATCCGCTCCTCGAAGATTCTTGACC
>JBAQGU010001130.1:0-4191 GCA_049287975.1 Roseiarcus sp. | reverse complement strand
TTTGGCTTTGAGGCGGTCGTAGAGCGGCGTCGTCTTGGCGGGGCGGCCGGCGGGCCGCTCTTCCAGCGGATAAGCGACGGCGTATTCGTTCTGGTAGAGTTCGATCGCCTTGGCGACGACATAGGATTTGGTCGCATAATCGGTGTAGCGCCGCGAATCAAAGGTCCAAAAATCCCATTCGGGTCGGCCGTCGACGATCCATTCCGACAGCGTCTTGCCGGCGCCGCCGGCCTGCGCGATGCCGAAGGAGAAGCAGCAGCATTGGAAGAAATTCGGCAGTCCGTGCGCGGGGCCGATATAGGGGTTGCCGTCGGGCGAATAGGGGATCGGGCCGTTGATGACGCGCTGCACCCCGACCCTTCCCAGGATCGGCACGCGCACCACTGCCGCCTCGATATAGCTCTCGAGACGATCGAGGTCGTCGGGATAGAGCTGATGCGCGAAATCGTCGGGAATCGCGTCCAGCCATTGCGGCGTCGCTCGCCATTCGTAGGGGCCGAGGAGCAGGCCGTCGCGCTCCTGCCTGAGATAATAGCTCACATCCGGATCGCGCAGCAGCGGCAGCTTTTCCTTGCGTCCCGCGAGGTCGGCGATCGGCTCGGTGACGAGATATTGATGCGACATCGCGACGATTGGCATGTAGCGCCCGACCATCGCCATCACTTCGCCCGCGCGATAGCCCGCTGCATTCACCAGATACTCGCAAGTGGCGTCGCCCTGGTCTGTTCGTACTCGCCACTCGCCACTCGCCATTCGCTCGATCCCGACGACGCGGCTGAAGCGCTCGATCTTCGCGCCGAGATCGCGCGCGCCTTTGGCGAAAGCCTGGGTCAACTGGCTGGGGTCGATGTCGCCGTCGAGCGGGTCGTGCAGGCCGCCGACAATGTCGTCGAGCGTGATGAAAGGGTATCTCTGTTTGATCTCGTCGGGCGTGATCACCGTAAAATCGATGCCCTGTGCGCGCGCCATCGCGGCGACGTGGGCATATTCGTCCATGCGGTCGCGCGTGTGCGCGAGGCGGATCGAGCCGGTGACGTGATAATTGATGGGATAGCCGACCCGCGAGCCGAGTTCGGCGTAGAGCCTCGTCGAGCAGCGCTGGAATTTGATGACGTTCCAGCTCGTCGAAAAATTCGGGCAATTGCCCGCTGCGTGCCATGTCGAGCCGGAAGTGAGTTCGTCGCGCTCGATCAGCAGCGCATCGCTCCAACCGCGCCGGGCGAGATGGTAGAGCGCGCTCGTTCCCACCGCGCCGCCACCGATGATGATCACCCTTGCATGCGTTTGCATCGCGTTTCCCGGCGTCTCGGCGCAAAGCCGCGGCGCTGTCCGCCGCGGATTCGTCCAGCTAAATCATTTTTCGGACGCAGGCGAAACCAGTATTGCCGGGCTCCCAGGAGACGCCATGATTACTGCGGAAGAACTAAGCCGGCTGCCATTGTTCGCCAAGCTCGGACCGCAGGAGGTTGTGCCAGATATCCACGCGGCGCCAGGCGAATATCTCGTCCACGAGGGTGACGGGCGGGCATTGTGGATCACGGCTCGCGGCTTTGTGCAGCCTCGTGGCGAACCGAATGGCCGCGGTTATTTGGGAGGGCCCGGCAACCCGGCGCCGGCTCTGATTTCTATGCAGACCAGCAATTCGACGTAGCTGTCGAACGTCTGCGCCAAGGCGGCGCACGGCTGCCTGGCGGAGGTCGGAAAGCTCGACCACTTCTTGTTCAATTCCGCCTCGGCGCCCCGCTCGGCCTGCATGCAAATGTTATAGGTGCTCGCGCGCTGATCCTTCGGGAGTCCTTTCTCCTCACCGTGGCAGCTGCTCGACATATTTATCGTCGGCGCCAATGCCGCTAGGGCCAAAACGAGCACAGGCGCCATCTCCGCATCCTCCTGGACCTACAAGCCTCCATGCGATGTAGGGCAAAATCATTCGCGATCAACGTGAATCACACGATCTTGCGCTCGGGGGATCGCCCGGGCGCAAACGCCGCGCGCCACAGCTAGCCCCGCATTCCGCCCCTGTCGATGTCGGCCAGCAGGGTCAAATGCTCCTTGATCATGCCCCGCACCAGCTTGGCGATATCGACTTGGCTCTGATTCTGGCCGACCGAGATATGAGCCTCCTGAACCTCAGCAACTTGTTGTGTCCCTCGATTTCCGCCTGGACGTAGTCGCGGTCGAAGTCGCCGCCGACGCAGCCCGATTTGTCAATCCGCCAGAGCCGCCTCGATCGCGTCCCCCAGTCGCGCCACGATCGCGCCGATGTCAGCCGCATCGACGATGAACGGCGGCGCGAGCAGCACGTGGTCGCCGTTCCGGCCATCGATCGTTCCGCCCATCGGATAGACCATCAGGCCGCGCGCCATCGCTTCGCGCTTGACGCGCGCATGCAACTTCAGCTCCGGCGCGAAGGGCGCCTTGGTCGCGCGGTCCGCGACGAGTTCGACGGCGCGAAACAACCCGCGTCCACGCAGATCGCCGACGTGCGGATGCTGCCCCAGCCGCGCCTCCAGGGCCCCCCGCAAACGCTCGCCCATCGCGACGACATTGGCGAGCAGGCCGTCGCGCCGGATGACTTCCTGCACGGCGAGGCCGGCGGCGGCCGCCATCGGATGGCCCATGTAAGTGTGGCCGTGCTGAAAGAAGCCGGAGCCCTCGGCGATCGCCTCGAAGATGCGCCGGTGCAGCAGCACCGCGCCGATCGGCTGATAGCCGCCGCCCAAGCCCTTGGCGATAACAAGCAGATCGGGCGCGACCCCCTCCTGCTCGCAGGCGTGCAGCGTTCCCGTCCGCCCCATGCCGCACATGACCTCGTCGAGGATCAGCAGCACGCCATATCTGTCGCAAATTTCGCGCACGCGCCGGAAGTAATCGGCGACCGGGGGCACGGCGCCCAGCGTCGCGCCCACGACCGTCTCGGCGACGAAGGCGATTACCTCGTCTGGCCCGAGTTCCAGAATCTCGTCCTCCAGCGACTGTGCGGCGCGCGCGGCATAATCCGCGTCGGATTCGCCCTCGCCTCTGTGGCGATAGGCGAAACACGGGTCGATGTGATGGGTCTCGATCAGCAACGGCCGAAATTGCGCGCGCCGCCATTCGTTGCCGCCGGTCGCCAGCGCCCCCAACGTATTGCCGTGGTAGCTCTGGCGCCGCGCAATGATATGCCGACGCCGCGGCTCGCCCTTCTCGACGAAATATTGCCGCGCCATTTTCAGCGCCGCCTCGATCGCCTCCGAGCCGCCGCTGACGAGATAGACGTGGCTGAGCCCGGGTGGAGCGTCTTCGATCAGCCGGTCGGCGAGCCGCTCGGCAACGTCGGTCGTGAAAAAGGCGGTGTGGGCGTAGGCCAGCGCGTCGAGTTGCCGGTGCAAGGCGGCGATGACGTCGGGATGGCCATGACCGAGGCACGAAACCGCCGCGCCGCCCGACGCGTCGAGGTAAACCTTGCCGTCGGCGTCGAAGAGCTCGACGCCGCGGCCGCCGACGGCGACCGGCATGTCGGCTTTGGCGACGCGGTGGAGGATGTGGGACATGGGGAGGCTCGCGTGGCTACGGCGTGTTGCGACAAATTCGGTCAGTCTCTCGCACGTTGGGAGAAGCCTTGTGTATCAGGAAAAGTAGCTTCTTGTACCGCCGGTGCGATTATCGGCGCCGCTCTCCGTCATCGCGAGCAAAGCGAAGCGACCCAGACTAGGGGTCTCCAACTGCGGCTTAGTCTGGGTTGCTTCGCTTTGCTCGCAATGACGGGCTGTGCTCTTCGGCATAGTGCATCCAAAAATGATGGCGTTGCTCGTAGGGGTCGACCGCCCGCGCCCGCGCGATGCGCCCAATCCGCTTCATGATTTCCGGGTCCGCCAGAGCGGCGTCGCGCATCTCGGTCCAATCTCGTAGCGAGCCGCGCGAGATGATGTCGTCGATCGCGGCCGACGAATATCCTACAGGCGTGATGTGGCGATGCAGCATGTCCGGCCGTGCTTCATGAGGTGATTAGGCGACACCCAGAAACAAGTGAGCCAATTCCCTGTCCGTCATTGCGACGAAGCAATCCAGGGGCCGCAGTACGACCGTCTGGGTTGCTGGCGCCCCGCATGTTGTGGCCACTGGATTGCTTCGTCGCAAGGGCTCCTCGCAATGACCGATGGGTCCCCGCTGACCCGATCGCTTCGGTAATTATTGGGCGTCTCCTAAACT
>JBAQGU010001129.1:0-1550 GCA_049287975.1 Roseiarcus sp. | reverse complement strand
TTTCTGGCCGCGATGAAGAAGAAGCGCATTGCCTGTCTGACCTATCACAAGCATCCCGGCGAGGATTGGCCCAGGCAAGAATTCTTCGCCACTCCCGTCGCGCGGTCGCGGACGGGGAAAGATGAACGCGAAACGTGGCGCAAGATGAGCTTGATCATAGGGGAAGTGACGACTTTAGCTTGTTTACCGGGCATGGTGGTGTTCTCCTGAGGTTGGGGACGCGGCGGGGCGAGCGCCGTCGATGGCGCGGCGGCGCACTGTTTGCGTAGGTTTTGCGGTCGGGGTGAGCGGTCGGGGTCGGCTAATTCCGTCCTGCGACGAAAACTACAGTACGTCGCGACATAACACGCCTGCGCCTCAGCGCGGACGCCGGTCAGGCACATGACCTCGGCCCGCCGCTTGCGACGGGCCAAGGCCGAGGGTGGGTTGCGCCGAAACGCGTCGTTCCGCAATCAGCTCGTCGGCGTCGCTTTTGTGTAAAGCAAATTCCGGCTCCATCTTCGCGGCGCCAAAAATCGGTCTGATACGAGCGTCGTTGGCCAGAGTCGCCGAAAACTCGCACTTGGCGAGCGTCTCGTTCATGTGCGCGGCGAGCGCGCGCGCGGGCGTGCCGAACTCCCGAAGGTCCGAAGGGGTCAGCCCGTAGGCCTGTAACGCGGACGGATCGCGGACGAGCTCCGGGGTCCAAGCGGCGGGCGGGCGGAGAAGGCGGCTTTCCTAGATCACACCGTGCGTTTCGAAGGTGAGCGTGGCCCAGGCGATTTCGTTGGGCGGCCCTCCCGGGGTCTCGAGGATGCAAACATAGAAGACCGGAATGCTGGCGGTCGGGCTTTCGCTCATGGCGATGGGCTCCTATCCGCTGCCGCGGGGATCGTTGGTTAGGGTCATCGGGGAAGAGCGGACGGCCGAGCCCGGCGGCGGAGCCATCCGTGGCGTAGCCGCGGGGTCGAGCGCCTTATGCGGGCTTGCTCGACCCCTTTGCTAACCCGTCGGTCGCGCCTGCCTCATTATTCGTCGGCGCGAGAGGCCGAAAATTCAGCGACTCCACCTCCTTGTCTGGGTTGTCCATTATCCGCTGAGGCGCGCCGCGTCCCGGAATCGTTTGGCTGCCATCGACACCTGATCGCACTTTGGGACCATCTGTGGGACCTCGAAAGATCGATCCGGCCACCATTATGAAATTATTTGATAAATCCTACTGCGATGGTGCGGCCAAGAGGACTCGAACCTCCACTCCGGTTAAAGAACTAGCACCTCAAGCTAGCGCGTCTACCAGTTCCGCCATGGCCGCACATTCGCGCAAACCTGCGCTCGCGAAGGCGCGTCGTCTAACAAATCGACCCGGGGATGACAAGGGCGACCGCGGGCGGGCTCCGGGCGGGCGCTCAGGGCGAGCGGGGCCAAGAAGACGCCCAAAAGCAACTGGACTGCGCCCTTCGGCTGAGACACGACTAATTCTGTGACACGGGCATGGGTTGGTTTGCTTCACGTTTCTGAGCTTGTCTGAATTCGTCTTCGAACTCAATGGGCGGCTTATAGCCGATCGAGGA
>JBAQGU010001128.1:0-5013 GCA_049287975.1 Roseiarcus sp. | reverse complement strand
CGTCTCCAGAACGCGCTTCCTCGCGAAGATGCGGGCCTGGAATATCGCGTTGCGCAGCCGATCTTGCAATCCAGTCCCGCCGGCGATCGGCGATGCGGTCAAGGCGGCGAGCTCGGGAAACGGCCCGAAACAACTGCCAGCATTTGTCATCCCCGCGAAAGCGGGGATCCAGCCGTGGGGACACGACGAAGTGATGAGATGAGCCGGGAAGCTCGTTGAAATCGGCGCAAAGCGGCAAATTTTGAAGCGTCGTGGTGTTCTGGATGCTCGCGTTCGCGAGCATGACAAATGTTCGTAAAGCGCGGCGCGTGTTCGATTGCCGCGTTTTCCTGTCCTGACCGGCGCGGTTTGTGGTATTATGAGCCATGGTGATCACCCTCACACCCGAACAAGAAACCTGGCTCAAAGCGCACGTTGCGACCGGCGAGTTTGGCTCGGTCGAGGAAGCCGCGCGTCGGCTCATCGACGACCGCATTGCCGAGATCGCGGAGGCCGAAGACGATGATGATATGGAGTGGGCCAAGCCTTTGGTGGACGAGGCGCGCGCCGCGATAGCGCGCGGCGAGACGATCACGCTCGAGGAGCACAGGGCGCGCAACGCGGAGCGGCTGGCGGCGCTGCGGAGATAGTGGCGCGGGTCGTCATCGCGTCGCTGGCGGACGCCGACACCGCCAAGATCCTCGACGATCTGAACAAACAGGCGGGCGCGAACGTCGCCGACCGCTACGATGCGGATTTCGACAACCTCTATCAACGCTTGGCGCAGTATCCCGACAGCGGCGCGCCCCGGCCCAAGCTCGGCGCGTATGTTCGCACTTCCGTCGTGTCGCCTTACGTCGTCATCTACGAACACCTTGAAGACGACGACGTCGTGATGATTATGCGCATCGTTCACGGACGCCGCAGAATCACACGCCATATGCTGAAACGAGCTTCATCACGCTCGTGATCCACGGCTATGCCCGGCAATCGAGGGTCGGCCTGAGCGCTGCCGCGCCGGACGATGCTCGAATCAAAGCATTCTTACGTCCACCCCCGAGAAGCCTTTTGGTGACGGATGGCGTCGTGAGGCGCCTGGGTGATCGACCGAAACGGCCGCCCGCAGGCGGCCTTTCGGGTACCACAACGCCCCCTTTCGCCGACACCACGGACCGCCTGCGCCTAACTGGAGTTACGGAGCCTTCGACGCCTGCGAGCGCGCGCTGTCGTCCGCAAGCGAGTCGCGGCGGTTGGCGGCGATGAAGTCGTCCATGGGCAATCGCTTAGAGCCGCGCACGATCGCGAACGCTGCGTAAGGATCGCCGTCGGTCACGAAGCGATCATCGGGGGTGTAGGCGACGCCGTGGCCGTCGACGACGAATTCGGTGGCGAGAAGAGCGCCAGTGGAAGCGTTCCAGAGCTTGAGGGTATTGTCTTTGCTTCCGGAGACGATGAAGCGTCCGTCGGGGGAGAAGGCGACAGAAGCAACAGAATTACTATGTCCTTTGAGGGTTTTCAGCAGCGCGCCGTTGGCGGCGTCCCAGAGCCTGAGGGTGTTGTCATTGCTTCCGGAGACGATGAACCGCCCGTCGGGGGGAGAAGACGACAGCCCAAACCGAGTTGGCATGACCAAGCTGCGGCACGACCGTCGCGCCCTCCGGCAAGACATAACGCCGCTCGGCGCTCGCGGTCGGCGCGGGCTTCGGCGGCCCGGGGGGCAAACTCGCGACTTGCGTCTTCTTCAGCTCCGCCATCCGTGCTGTCGCCCGGTCCTTCACAGGGCCGTCCGGCAAGCCTGCAATCAGCGTGGCGAGGAAATCCGCGCTCTTGGCGTTGTCGATCATCGCCTCGAGCGTTTCGTCGTAAGATGGTTTGGGCGGGCCAACCGGCGCCGGCTTCGGCGGCTCGGGGGCCGGGTTTGCTACCTGCGTTGCGGTCTTTGCCAATTGCGCAATCCGGACCTGGACTTGATCCCGCAACGGGCTATCCCCCGGCAAACTGTCGAGGAAGGCCTTCAGCACGCTCGCGTCCTCGCTGGTCTCGAGGAAACCCCACGTCCGTTCGAATGCGGAGGGATCAGGCAGCTTCGCGACGACCGGCGCGGGCGGCTTGAAATAGAACTCTTCACGGGTCGGATTGGACCCGTATTGATACGGGCGCTGACGATGGCCTGTCGCGTCGAGCACGTCGGCGGTGACGACGTTGAACAGACGGCTCACCTCGAGCCCGGGTTCCTGCATCCGCCGGGCGAGCGCGGCCGCGAACGGGCTGTGGTCGCCGGCGCCGTCCTCCGCCACCTCTCCCGCCGCCGCGGCGTAGACCACTATGACCCCAGCCTGCGGCTCGGCCGGGGCGAGGCCCCGGTCGACCGCGCGAATGCGAATCGACCGCTTCATCGTGTAGGTAAATGGGTTGTTGCGGCAGGCGTCGAGGATGACGAGCCGCAGTTTTCGCGCGTTTTCGACCGTCTCCAGCACCCGGTTCAACGAAATCGCCTCGTCCTGCGCGTCGCGATCCGATCGCAGTTCCACATCGGTCGGCAGCAGATAGTTGACCCGGCCCACCTCGATGCCGTGGCCGGCGTAATAGACGAGCGCCCAGTCGGCCTGATCGGCCTCGTCGCTGAAGGCTTGCAGCGCTTTGAGCATCGCCGTGCGCGTCGCGTCGCGCACGAGCGTGATCCTGAAACCCTCGCTTCCGAGCGCATCCGCCACCAGGGCCGCGTCGCCTGTGGGATTGGACAAAGCGCCCACCCCGCTATAGGCGGAATTTCCGATCACGAGGGCGACGCGGGTATCGGCAGCCCCCGGCGTCGCCGACCACAGCCAGGCCAAAAGGACAGCGATCCAGGCTCGCATTGCCGTCACCCCTTCATCGCCACGAAGGTATTCGATTGACCTGCGTGGCGCAACGAGGCGGCCTCCCAACGCAAAGGAGGTCAGAGGGTTGAGAACTGCGGCCGCGATGCCCAAGTACGGGCCGGCCGCCGGAGGGGAACAGCGATGAGCGCTTTTGATGAACGTGAACAGGGTTTCGAAAATCGGTATGCGTTCGACGAAGCCTTGAGATTCAAGTCGCTGGCGCGGCGAAACAAGCTGCTGGGCCTCTGGGCCGCCGAGAAATTGGGGTTGGAGGGTGAGGTTGCGGGGGCGTATGCCGACGCGCTCGTCGAGCGCCAGGTCGGGCTAGTCGACGACGCATCACTGGCGCGTTCGCTCCACGAAGCCTTCGCGAGCGCCAAGCTGGATATTTCCACGCATCGCATCGGCAGAAAGATCGAGGAGACGATGGCGCTCGCGACGCAGGAAATCTCGCTGGGCCGCTGACATCGATTTTTTTGGATAAGCAAAATCAATGCGGTGGCGTCTTTTGAGCTCTTCGGCGACGCCCAATAACTGCCGAATCGACTGGACGGAGATGCCTCTCCCGTCATTGCGAGGAGTTCTTTGAAATCGCTCGATGCAGAACTGAAATCGGCGCCTGCTGACGCTGCCCCTGCGGTCCTTCCTTCGCTACGCTCCTCGCGATGACGGAAGGGGGCGAGCGGTGCGCGCGATCGGCGCGAACAGGGCGACGACCTTTTCATAGACTTCGCGTTTGAACGGGACGATCAGCGCGGGCAACGCTTCCCAGCGCTCCCAGCGCCAGGCCCGGAATTCGGCGGCGTGATCGCCGCCTGCGGGCCGGTCGATGTCGATTTCCGACTCGTCGCCGTCGAAGCCGAACAGGAACCATTTCTGCCTCTGGCCGCGAAAGCGCCCTTGCCAGCGTCCGCCGAAACCCGTCGGCAGGTCGTAGCTGAACCAAGCTGGCGCCTCCGCGATCAGCGACGCGGAGGAGACGTTGGTTTCCTCGTAGAGTTCTCGCCGCGCGGCCTGCAACGGAGTTTCGCCTTCGTCGATGCCTCCCTGCGGCATCTGCCAGTCGAATCCGCCGAGTTCCGGGTCCTCCCGGCTCTTCGTGCGTCGGCCGATGAAGACGTCGCCGTCGCGGTTGATCAGGGCGACGCCGGCGGAGCGGCGATAGGGCAATTTCTGCGTCATGGGGCGGTCATCGCAGCGAACTCTATGGGTTGCCGCGCGCGGAGGGCGGGGGCGCGCGCGCTATCGCCGCGGATATCGGCACGAGCGAGATTCCGCGGGCTTCCAATGTCGCCGCCCAGCGCGCGATATGCTCGACGCTGATCGGCAATGCGGTGGCGACGCCGACGGCGCTGCCCTGGCGCCGCGCCTGGGCCTCCAGCCGGGCGAGCGCGACTTCGATCGCATCGGCGGTCGGCGCCGCGTCGAGCACGACGTCGGCGGTCGCCGCCGGCAGATTCAAGGTCCCGGCGATTTCGCGGGCGAGACTCCGCGGCGAGGAGCCGTCGTCGAGATAGTCGAGGCCTCGTGTCGCGATCTCGGCCAGAACGGGAGAAAAGGCGTGGGGATCGGCGGAAAACTTGCCGCCGAGATAATTCGTGACCCCGATATAGCCGGTAAATCGCGACATCAGCCAATGCAGCGATTCCAGGTTCTCGGCTTCGGAGGCCGCGGTCGTCAGCGTATGCGGGCCGGGACCGGCGGACGCAGACCCGAATGGCTCCATCGGCGCCTGCAACAGGATTTCGTGCCCCGCCTCGCGCGCCCGCGCCGGGTCGCGATCGAGGTCGGCGCCGTAAGGGGCGAAGGCGAGCGAAACAGCGGCGGGAAGCTTGTCGATGGCGGCGATCGTGCCTTCCTGGTTGATGCCCAGTCCCCCTACCATCACGGCGACGCGCGGCGCCCCCTTGAGTTCCGCGCGTTCTACGACGGGTCGCGCGTAGACGGCGGCCGGCCTCGCGCCGTCCGCGCCCACGCGCGGCAGCAGGCCGAAATGCGATCGCTCGACGAGCCGCTTGTCCGGCGCGGGCGTCAGACGAACGCTGTGCGCCTGCGGAACCTCGATGATGAGGGCGTTGGTGGCGCTGCCCCCGCCGCTGCGAACCACCTTGACGCCGCTCGACGCTTCGACCTGGGCGCCGCTCGAGACGCCTGCGACGGCGCCGACTTGCGT
>JBAQGU010001127.1:0-1916 GCA_049287975.1 Roseiarcus sp. | reverse complement strand
CGCCGGAGCCGATCCACAACAACAAGTTATTAACGTGAAATATCTCAGTCCAACCGAGAGCAGCCGCGCTGCCGTCGCCCAGAAGCGGCGGGTCTCAAAGGCGGCTGACGAAGGCGTTGCGCGTAGTCGATGATGCCCTCGCGCTCTGCGACTTCAAGGCGGTCGAGCCGTTCTCGAGATCGTCGGCATGCTCGACCGCTGTCACGGGCTGGCGGCTGCCGGCGCGACGAACAGACAGGCGATCGAGCCGCGCCGCCTCTCCCACGCCGGCGCGGCGCTCGCGCTGACCCACGCGGCGCCGGGACCGGAGCCGTCGCGAGTCGAGGCGCGGAAAGTTGCAGAAAAAGGCGCCTAAAGTCTTGAAGTCGCTCGATGCAAAACTGAAATCGGCGCCTGCGCCGGAAGGGGGCAAATCCCGTCGCCCCGCGTTCGCGGCGCGTGCATCGCACGAACCCGACCGGCTATCGCCGGCCCCTCGTTCGTCGAGAACTGGCTTGCCGTCTCCTCTCCCCGCCCCTTGCGGGGAGAGATAGGGTGAGGGGTGTGGGTGATCGGCCGCAACTTCATCGCAGGCACGGCCACAAGGCCGCCAAACGACCGTCCGGCTGTCTCGCCTGCCGCGCGGATATGGCTTTCGGCGCCGACTGGGGGTAGACTTCGCGCCGCGAAGCCAAATCAACGAAAAGGGAGGGACGTCTTGAGCCTGTTCACCGGCCCCGTGTTCGAAATGGCGCGCGAGCAGTTCCATGTCATCGCCGATCATCTGAACATTCCGATGGACGAGCGCGACCGGCTGCTGATGCCCAAGCGTGCGATCGCGGTCTCCTGCCCGATCCATATGGACGACGGCCGCACGGCGGTGTTTCAGGGTTATCGCGTGCAACATCATCTGACGTTGGGTCCGGCCAAGGGCGGCACGCGATTTTCGCTCAACGTGGATATCGGCGAAATCGCCGCGCTCGCGATTTGGATGAGCTGGAAATGCGCGCTCGCGGACCTGCCCTACGGCGGCGGCAAGGGCGGCGTCGCGGTCGATCCCAGCGCGCTGTCGCTCCGCGAACTGGAGGATCTGTCGCGCCGCTACATGCAGGAGATGATCCCTTTCGTCGGACCCCGGGTGGACGTGATGGCCCCCGACATGGGCACCAACGAACAGATCATGGCGTGGTTCATGGACACCTATTCCATGTACCAGGGCATCACCGTGCCCGAGATCGTCACCGGCAAGCCGGTCGGCTCGGGCGGCACGCTCGGCCGGCGTGAGGCGACCGGCCACGGCGTCGCGTTCCTCGCCTACCGCGCAATGCACCGGCTGGGCATAGCCTGCGCGCACGCGACCGCCATTGTGCAGGGTTTTGGCAACGTCGGCTCGCACGCCGCGCTCGGCCTCGCCAATCGCGGCGTCCGGATCGTAGGGATCAGCGACCACACGATCGCCTGCTGGGATCCGAAGGGATTCGATATCCGCGCGGCGGTCCAGCATGTGGCGAGCCACGGGGTGCTCAAGGGCTTTGCGGATCAGGCGATGATCGACGCCAGGGCGCTGCTGACGCAGCCGTGCGACGTGCTGGCGCCCTGCGCAATCGAAAGGGTGATCGACGAGGAGATCGCGCGCCGCCTGCAGTGCCGCATCCTCGCCGAGGGCGCCAATGGCCCGACCACGCCCGAGGCGGATCGGGTGCTCAGCCAGCGCAACGACGAAATTTTCGTCATCCCCGACATCCTCTGCAATGCGGGCGGCGTGATCGTCAGCTACTTCGAATGGGTGCAGGACCTGCAGCAATATTTCTGGTCGCGCGACGAGGTTATGGACCGGCTCGAACGCGCGCTCGAGCGCTCCTGGGTCAAAGTGATCGAAAGGGCCGAGAGGGACGGAATTTCCGGTCGCACGGCGGCGATGGCGATCGGGGTAGAGC
>JBAQGU010001126.1:0-2465 GCA_049287975.1 Roseiarcus sp. | reverse complement strand
GGGCAGAGCCGTCTCCGTAGCTGGGGATCGCGCTGCCGAGATCCTTCATAGCATCTATTCTGACCATGCGGCGCTGGAAGCCGGTCAAATCGCCGACTCAGAGGATCGAGCATGGATCTACGAGACGTTTGAGAGAGAAATGCTTTCTGAAGCGGATGAGAGCACACTCTCTCTAGCTCTCGAATCCATCTTACTCGCGGATGAGTTTGAGCGCTTCATCAGGACAAAATGGCCCACGAAGAAGCGATTTGGCATCGAAGGATCGGAATCCTCGGCGGTCATCGTGAAAGAGATCTTCCGCTCCGCCGCGCGCGCGCGCCGGGCGGAGATCGTCATCGGCGGTATGCATCGTGGGCGCCTTGCCACGCTGGCGACCGTACTGGGAAAATCGCTGCCTGCTCTGGTTGCCGAGATCAAAGGGCGGGATACTACTGGCGGCGATGCGCACTTCACTGCCGACGTCCCGTATCACAACGGTCTCGCGGTCTGCGTCGAGACCGATTCCGGCCCTCTCGATGTCAGACTGCTCCCTCACCCCTCCCACCTGATCGTGGTCGCGCCCGTCGCCGCGGGCGCGGCAAGGGCCCGCCAGGAATTGCGGGCACGCGCCGGAAGTCCGGGCAGCGCGCTACCTCTGCTTATGCACACCGACGCGGCTTTCGCGGGACAAGGCTTGGTAAGCGAGTTGATCCAACTCGACGGGATCGCGGGATACTCCAGCGGCATCATACATCTCGTCGTCAACAACCAGATCGGCTTTACTACGCTTCCCAGCGAAGGGCGCTCAACGCTCTACCCCACGGATATCGGCAAAGCGTACGGAATTCCGGTTCTCCACGTGAACGGCGACGATCCAGTTGCGGCCGCCGCGGTCGCGCGCGTTGCGCACACGTGGCAGCGCCGCACAGGGCGAGGCGCCATCATCGATCTTGTTTGCTACCGTCGCAATGGCCACAATGAACTCGACGAGCCGCGCTTCACACAGCCGCGTCCCTACGCGACAATAGAAAAGCACCCGACCTTGCGTGCTCTATTCACGGAAGTGGTGCGCGCCCGATCGCGGAAGGCCGTCGAGTCGGCGGAAGCGAAGCGCGCGCAGTTCGCCCGGCAATTGGCTCTCGCATACGACTCCTACGACACGCTAGTGCCAAACCAGGGCGCCCTCGAGACCGACGTTTTTCCTGAGATCAACTGCAAGCGCGCGTCGGAGAGGAATATCGCGACGGGCATCCCCATACCCATCCTCCTTGGCCTCGGGAAAACGATCACCGAGATACCCGCCGATTTCGTGGTCGATCCGAAAGTTCAGGCCTTCGCAAAGCATCGCTGGGAATCGATTCAAAAAGGCGCGGGCATTAACATGGCGACCGCCGAGGCGCTGGCTTTCGGAAGTCTCCTTAACGAGGGCACCTCCGTCCGCTTGAGTGGTCAGGATTCCGTTCGTGCCACCTTTACCCAGAGACACCTAGCTTTCCACGACGCAAGGGACGGACGGGGGATAATTCCGTTGACGAATGCCGCTGAGGGCGCCGCTTCCTTCGACGCGATCAACTCGCCCTTGACCGAATATGGCGTCCTCGCGTTCGAATACGGGATGAGTGTGGCAGATCCGGACAGACTCGTTGTTTGGGAAGCGCAGTTCGGCGACTTTCTGAATGGCGCGCAGATCGCAGTTGATCAGTACATCGTCACCGCAGAAGCGAAATGGAAGATGCAATCTTCGCTCGTCGTTGCGCTGCCACATGGGCTTGAAGGACAGGGGCCTGACCATTCGTCGGCACGAATTGAAAGAATTCTGCAAAGTTGCGTCGGTGAAAATATGACGGTAGCGGTCCCCTCCACGCCGGCAAACCTCTTTCACCTGCTTCGCCGCCAGCAGCGGGGAGCCCACCGCGCCCCTCTGTTCCTTATCGCGCCGAAGTCGCTGTTACGCGAGAAAGATTGCCATTCCGCGCTCTCTGACATGGGGCCTGGCACCGCCTTTCAGCCCGTGATCGTTACGGAGCCGAAATCGCCTTGCAAGCGAATCATCTTCTGCGCGGGCAAAATCTACTATGCCCTCAATCAGTGGCGGATCCGAGGGAAGGTCGACCATGTCGCCCTGGTTCGCGTCGAACAACTCTTTCCGTTTCCTTCCGGCGAAATTCGGGACATTCTATCGGTCTACCCCGACGCAGAACTCGTGTGGTGCCAGGAAGAGCCGCGAAACCAGGGGGGCTTCTCTTACGCTTTCGAGCAGTTTGTTGAGATTACCGGAAAAATCGCACTGCGGTTCGTCGGTCGACCTCCCATGGCGGCAGCTGCTGGCGGTTCAATCGATCGGCACGAAAAGGAGCAAGCTGAGATCGTCGCAAAGGCTTTCGAAGGCGTTCTGTAGCAGCAATTCTAAAAGTAGGAAATTTTGAAATTTTTAGGATTCGCGAATCAGCAAAAGTCTGATTCAGGGTTGGGATGCAGCTCTTGCC
>JBAQGU010001125.1:0-11322 GCA_049287975.1 Roseiarcus sp. | reverse complement strand
GGGTCGCAAAACCCGTCTCCCCTTGCGGGAGAAGGTGGCCCGAAGGGCCGGATGAGGGGTCGATCCGCCGCCGCGAGCTTTCGAAAAGTGTCGGGAGGCGTCAGCGGCGGCGCTCTGTCCTGAAGCGACCCCTCATCCGTCATCGCTGCGCGACGCCATCTTCCCCCGCAAGGGGGGGGGAAGGGTGCGCCTTCAGGCCGGCATCGGACGCAGACAAGAGATCGAATTCGGCTCGATCTCGGCGAGGTAGAGCGTGCCCGAGCTGTCGCCTGTAATGCCATGCGCCCCTTGCAGCGACGGGCGCCCGCGGCCGACGCGCGCGCCGTCTTCAGCGAAGGCGCTCACGCTGGGCACGACGTCGGTCACCAGCAGCACGCCGTCGTCGCGCTCGAACACGTCCATCGGTCGGCAAAGGCCTCTCATTTCGTCCAAAAATCGCCCGTTGCGATCGAAGCGTTGCACCCTGTTGTTTTCCCGATCGGCGACGACGACGCGATTCCGCCGATCGATCAGCAGGGCGTGCGGCGTCATGAACTCGCCGGCCGCATGCCCGACGGCGCCGAAGCTCAGCCGCAGCGCGCCGCTGGGATCGAAGACGTGCACGCGCCCGTTGCCGTAGCCGTCGGAGACGTAGATCTCGCCATCGGGCGCGACCGCAACATCGGTCGGATGATTGAAAGGCTTCGCCCAATGCGGCCGATGGCGTGCGCCGAGCCGAAACAGGACTTCGCCGCGCGTGGAAAAACAGATGACCTCGTGGGCGTCGCGGTCGACGACGAAAACGCGGTCCCGACCGTCGATCGCGATGCCGTGCGCGTCGAACACCTCCCCGTGGCCGAACGATCCCAGCAAGCCGCCGTCGGGCGAATGGGCCAGCACAGGCGGATCGACGCCGCGACGCAGGACATAGAGCCGCCCGCTGCTGTCCACCGCCAAGGTGCTGATCCGCCCTTTGGCGGTCCCCTGGGGCGTCGGCGCCCAATCGCGGACCACTTCATAATCGCGCCCCGCGATCTCGACGCGGACGTTGCTGCGCAATTCGCTTCGGCTTCCCGTCATTGCGGTCCTCCTGACGTTAACCTGGTCGTATTCGCGAGCCCCGGCGTTATTGTGGACGCGGTCGACGACGTCGGCGACCGCGTCCTCACCCCCGCTGCGACTCCGGCGCCCATTCCAGCATCCGCGCGGTCAGCGCGCCCGCTGCGCGGTAGCTGATCGAGGTGGCGACGATGAAGATGATCGCGACGAGCGACATGCGGTCGAGATAGGCGAACTGGCCGGCGTAGACGATGATGTAACCGAGGCCGGATTGCGCGCCGAGATATTCCGCGCCCAGCACCGCCCCCCATCCCGTTCCGAGGCTCAGCAGCAACGTCGACCGCATTTCCGGCAGAATCCCCGGCAGGAGCACCGTACGGTACATCGTCGCTTTCGACGCCCCCAGCGAGCGCGCGTTGTCGATGTAGATTTGCGGGACGTTCCGAACCGCATTCACCGTTCCGGCGAACACGATGACGCCGATGCCGTAGGCGACGAACAACACCTTGCCGATGAAATAGGTGCCGAACCAGAGCTGAAACAGCGGCACCATCGCAAGCAGCGGCAGGGTGCGCAGGAACTGCACCGGCAGATCGACGAGCCGCCGCGACCACGCGGACCACGAAACCGCGAGTCCGAGCGCCAGGCCGACGACGCCGCCGAGCGCGAGGCCGCAGACGAGCCGCACGATCGTATCGAACGAATGGCTCAGCAGCGACAAGATCGCCGCGAGATATGTGCGCGGCGCTCCTTCGGAAACCGAGGGCACGCCGAGGCCGCCCTGCCAATAATCGGCCATCGACAACAGCGTCTTGCTGAACATGACCTGCCAGCCCGCGATCATCGGCTCGCCGGGCGCCGCCTCGACGGGAAACACGATGGACAACGCCTGCCAGAGAAGCGCGATCGCGGCGAGGACTCCGAGGGAAATCCAGCGGTCGCGAATCCTCTGGCCGGCCGCCTTCATGCCGCCGCCTCCGCGCCGGGCAAGGCGGGCCGATCGAGCCCGATGTGGTGCAACAGCTTGCGCTTGATGGCGATCATATCCGGCTCCAGCAGACTGTCGGCGCTGCGCGGACGCTCCTTCTCCACGGGGATGTCGTCGACCTGGCATCCGCTGCGGAACACCAAGATCCGGTCGGCCAGCGCCAGGGCTTCATCGACGTCGTGGGTGACGAACAGCACGGTCTTGCGAACGCCCGACTTGTCCGCGCTCCAGAGATTTAGCAGCACATCCTGCAACTGGCGACGCGTGACATAGTCGAGCGCGCTGAACGGTTCGTCCAGCATCAGGACACGGCCGCCGTTGGCGAACACCGTGGCGATGGCGACCCGCTTCAACATACCGCCCGAGAGTTCGCGCGGCCAGGCACGCTCTACGTGGGCGAGGCCCACCTGCCGCAGATACGAGCGGGCGATCTCCCGCCGCTCGGCGGCCGGAACGCGCCGGCATTTCAGGCCATACTCGACATTGTCGATCACGCGCATCCAGGGAAAGACGCTGTCCTTCTGGAAGACGACGCCGCGCTCGGGGCCGGGGCCGGAAATCTCCTTGTCGTCGATCACGATGCCGCCGGAACTGGGTGGCAGGAGCCCAGCGAGCATCTGCAGCAGCGTGCTTTTCCCGCAGCCCGAGGGTCCGACGAGGCAGACGAACTGGCCTTCGGGGATCACGAACGAAACATCGACGACCGCCTGCACGCGCTGCCCGTCGGCGCGGCGAAAGTCGCGCTGGACATGCGCGAGTTCGATCATTCGGCTGCTGGGCGCGTTCATGTTCGGCTCCCGCCGGAATGCAGGCCCGCATTCCAGCCGGCGACACGGGCGACGGCCCAGGCCACAACGGCATCGACTGAGATCGCAACGAAACCGAGCAGCAGCAGGGTCGCCATGATGCCCTCGGGGTCGGTCGCCCCAGCCAGAACCTCCAGCACCTTGCCCATGCCTTCCTGCGATCCCAGCAGTTCCGAAATCGCTTCCAGCCCCCAAGCGCCGGCGAGCGCGATGCGCAAGCCGCCGAGGATTTCGGGAACCGTCGCCGGCAGAAGGAGATCAATAATGATCTGACGCGGGCCGGCGCCGAGCGTGCGCGCGAACTCTTCGTAGATCGGATCGAGATTGCTGGCCGCCTTCTGCGCGAACAAATACATGATCACGGTGACGTAGAAGATCACCAGCCCGACGGCGCTCGCGCGACCGACGCCGAACCAGATCAGCAGGAACGGGGCGGCGACCAGAATCGGCACGGTGCCGGCGGTCGTCATGATCGGATCGACGATCGCGCGAAAGATCGACACGCGGGCGCTGACGAGCCCCGAAACAACGCCGATAGCCGCGCCGCAAAGCACGGCGATCGCCACGTTCTCCGCGGTGTAGACGAGGTTGGCGTAGAGATTCGGCTCCGCCACGCCGTAATAGGACAGGTTCGGCGCGTCCCAGAAATCCGCGAGCAACCGGACGAGCACCGCTTGCGGCGGCGGCAGAATGATCGGCTGAAACAACAACGATAGCGCGTACCACGCGAGCACGAAAATGATCAGGCCGAGAAAGCGAAGCGGGTCGACGGCGCGGATCCCGCTGCGCAACGATCGCGCGAGCCTGCTACTCACCCGAGGCGCCGCATTCTCATTCGAACGAAGAGCCGCCGCGGACGGAGGGCTCCGGTCCGCGGCTTCCCAGGTCGTCACGCCCGATTTCGCGGCTTCCGCCACTTCACGATCCGGCGGCGGAGGCGAGCCGGTAAGCGTCGAGGAAATCGAACGCTGCGTAGAATGCCTTGGCTTTTTCGAGCAGGGCTTTCTTGTCGTCGCCGAGCGTCGCCGACGAGAGCTTGGCGAACAATGCGTCCGACTTGCCCTTGTAGTCTATCATCGCATGCCACACGTCGCCGCCCCAGACTACGTCTTCCGGCGTCACCTTGCCGGCGGGCACTATTTTGTGAGCTTCGAAATCCTTGATCCAGGCGCTCCAGACATTCTTGAAATAGGTCGTTGCCGAGACGTCATCGAAATACTGCTTGTCGTCCGCGAAGGGTGTGAAAGGATCGAGCAGGTCGACCGTCGCTTTGACGCCCTTGCCATCGAGATCGGTGCCGGCGACGCTGTTCAAATACGGCGCCTGGATGTCGAACAGCGACGGGTCTTTCTTGGTCTCGTCGATGATCCGCCAGACGACCGACATGAAACGCAGCACAGTGTTCGGGTTCTTGTTGACATAATCGGCATTGGCGCCGACGCCGACGACGGCGATCAGCGGCTCGAGCGGCGAATCCACGCCGCCCGGGCCGTATTTGATGAGATCGCCGATGTCGACGAGGTCGGTCCAGCCGGCCTGACGCAGCGTGTAGACGATCGGCGCGCCCTCGGGATTGGTGAAATCCTCGCGGCCCGCCTTCGCCAGCACCAGCGACTTGGCGTCGTCGACGACTTCCAGCTTGAACCCCGCGCCCGAAGTCTTGTTGACATATTCCTCGAACGCGCGGTCGCTGAGCTCCGGCGCGCCGACCAGGGTTTTTCCCTTCATCGGGGCAATCGCCATTTCCAGCGCCTCCTTGAACGGCTTTCCTTCCGCGACATAATCCTTGAACGATTTCAACTTCAGCGCCGGATTGGCGAGGATCGCGTTGCCTAGGAAATTGTCGGTGAAGCCGATGCACTTCAGCGTCGGCGCGTCCTTGTAGGTCGGCAACATCAGCGGGCAGAATTCCGAGATGATGTCGAGTTGACCGTTGAGGAGCAGCGTCGTCACGTTGGAATCGTTCGCCTTCATGCCGTAGGGCGCGGGCTCGAAGCTGATCCCGACCTCGTCGAACCAACCCTTCTTCATACCGATGTAGTAGAAGGTGTTGTCGGCGTAGGGCCGCATGCCGAACTTGATCGTCGCCTTGGGAATGTCCGTGCCGGCTTCGGCAGGCGCCGGCGCGAAACGGTCGGCCGCCGCCGCCGGGCTCGGCGGCGAAAGTGAAAGCGCGCCGAGGCACCCGAGCGCCAGCGCGGCCATTCCGCCGCGAAAAACTCCAACGGCGGAATTCATGGAATACTGGCGGCGCATCTCATTCTCCTGCACGCGAACGGCGACGGTCGACGTCGCGGAACAGCCAATTTGTGCACATTTATCGAGCAAGGTCCATGCCAGCCTTCTCGAACAGAACCGCGAAGCTTTGCGAGAAAAATGGGCAGACAAATCGGGCGATGGGCCCCGGGTTGGGCGCCGCCGCGAACGGATCGCGCATCGCTTCCCGCCATCCCTTTCGAGCGACTAGCGCGCAGCCGCTGGTTCGGCCAATATCCGGAGCCGCCAACTCATGCGTCCATCCGCGGATCGACGCCACGATGAGGGAACAATGTCGATGAAAGCACGCGCGCCCACATTCGCGCCCTGGCCGTCGATCGCGGAAATCGCGCAGGCGGTTTCATCGGGGCGAAGCACGGCCGTGGAGCAGGCCGAGGAAGCCATTCGCAGGATCGGGATCGGCAATCCCCACATAAACGCCATCGTACTGTTTGATCCCGACGACATCCGGCGACGCGCGGCCGAAGTCGATCGACGTGCGAAGGCAGGCGAGGCGATGCCGCTCGCGGGCGTGCCGGTGACGATCAAGGACAATCTCTGGGTCGAGGGCTTGCGAATCACGCTGGGCTCGAACCTGTTCAAGGGCTTCGTCGCGCCGGCGAGCGCGATCGCCGTCGAACGCCTGGAACGGGCCGGCGCGGTGATTTCCGGCATATCCAATACATCCGAATTCGCGTGCAAGGGGCAGACGACAAATCTGCTCCATGGCGCAACGCGGCATCCGCTGGATCTGTCGCTGACCCCCGGCGGCTCATCCGGCGGACCCGTGTCCGCGGTAGCCGGCGGGCTCGTGCCGCTGGCGATCGGCACCGACGCGGGCGGATCGAGCCGCCGTCCGCCCGCGCATACCGGACTGGTCGGGTTCAAACCCAGCTTCGGCGCGATCCCCTATGGGCCGGGTTTCGAGGAGCCCGTGCCCTGGGTTTCCTGCATGTGCCCGATCGCGCGGAGCGTCGCCGAAGCGGCCATGGCGTTTGCGGTGCTCTCCGGGTTCGATCCGCGCGACCCTCACAGCGTTGCGCTTCCCGCCGGACGCGCGGCTCGCGAGCCGACCATCGCCTTCACGCCGAAATGGGGGCTCGACGTCCCTGTCGAGCCGGAAGTCCGGGAGAATATGCGCGAGGTCGTCGCGCGCTTGCGGGCTGCGGGCCTGAAAATCGTCGATCGCGACCCGACATGGCCGGAAGGCCTGGGCGAAAACGCTGTGATGCCGCTGCAGCACGCCGGCCTCGCGGCGAAGTACGGCGCGGCCTGGCGGGCCGATCCGGCGTCGATCGACCCCGATCTCGGCGCGCAGATCGAGGCCGGACTGAAATATACCGGCGTCGAAACGGCCCGGGCGTGGTTGGCCTCGGATAGAATCGCGCACGTGGCGGCCGCCTTTTTCGTCGACAGCGGCGTCGATTTCGCGATCGGTCCGACGACGCCCTGCTGCGCTTGGCCGATCGAGCTTTCCGCGCCGCCGACGATCGACGGAACGCCGGTGGGCGGTCGCGGCCATGCCGTGTTCACGCCGCTGTTCAATCACTCGCGGCAGCCCGCGATATCGATTCCGAGCGGCGTCGACGGGGAGGGGCTGCCGATCGGCCTCCAGATCGTCGCGCCCCGGTTCGAGGACGCGCGCCTGCTCGAGGTCGCCATGCAGATCGAGGCGATCCTGGCGCGCTGAGGCGCCTCTTGCGACGGAGAGATCCTTGCGACTGCTGCTGATCAACCCGAACATGACGGCGGCGGTCACCGAGCGTCTGGCCGAGGTCGGCCGCGCCGTGGTCAATCCCGATACCGAGATCGCCGCGCTCACCGCGTCCCGCGGCTTTCCCTATATCTCCGCGCGAAGCGAGGCTGAGATCGCCGGCGTCCTCGCGATGGAAATGATCGCCGACCACGCCGAGGGCGCCGACGCGGCGATCATCGCTGCGTTCGGCGATCCGGGCCTGTTCGCGGCGAGGGAATTGTTTGATTTCCCGGTCGTCGGCATGTCGGAGGCCGCGATGCTGACAGCCTGCATGCTGGGCGGGCGGTTCGCAATCGTCACTTTCACCGCGGCCTTGCGGCCCTGGTTCACGGATTGCGTCGCGGCCCATGGAATGACGGACCGTTGCGCGGCGGTCCGCACGTTGGACGGCGCCTTCGCTTCTATCGCCGACGTAGGGGACGAGAAAGAATCGCTGCTCGTCGAACTCGCCAACAAGGCGGTGAACGAGGATCGTGCGGATGTGATCATACTGGCCGGCGCGCCGCTAGCCGGGCTCGCAGCCCGTGTGCGCGGCCAAATTCCGGTTCCGATCGTCGATCCGATCGCCGCGGCGGTCAAACAAGCCGAGGCGCTGGCGCGGCTCGCGCCTGGGAAGGCGACCGCCGGCGGCTTCGCCCGCCCCGCGGCCAAGCCCAATTTCGGTCTTTCGCCTGCGCTCGGGCGGTTCATGGCGGGTTGACCCCTGACTAAGGCGACGCTGCTCGACAAATGAATCAACTCGCCGCTTTGCCGCGCGCTCGCGATTTTCGAGGCGAGCCTCGCGGAGGGGCATCCGAATACGGCGGCAGTGCGAAGGCACATCGCGGCACTGGAGGCGGCGCGGGGATCTGGCGGTTCGCACGGGGGGTGAGGAACCGCGTTGAGGCGCTGGCTCGTCGGCAAGCTTCCGAGGAGGGCTCGCGGAGAAGGCCGCTCGGAACTGACTGCCGAGGCGCGGCGCCAGCGATCCGCCGGTCGCGGCGTCGCCGCCGAACTCACAGCAACCGAAACCCCGGCAGCCGCGCCGCCTTCCTGTCGAACGTGACGACATGCGCGCAGCCGGCGCGCTGGGCAAGGGTCGCGATCAGCGCGTCGGCGAACGATCCTTGTTTCGTCTGGAAGACGCCGAGCGCCTCGACAACTTCGGCCCTGCGGTCGATCCGCAATGGCTCCGCGCGCAAAACCGATTCGATCGCGCCGGCGATCTCGTCCGGCGAAAATCGATAGGTTCGCTCCAGCACCCAGACCAATTCCACGAGCACAACGACGCTGACGAACCCAGGGTCGTCGACAGAAATGGCCCCTTCCAGAAAAGCGGCGGCGCGGCGGGTCTGATCCTCGTCGTCCGCGACGACATAACGGACGAGCACATTTGTATCGACGCCAATCATTTCCGTTTGGGCGGCAGCGGCAGCCCGGCGGCTCCCTCGGCGATCGCGGTCTCCATGTCCTCGATCGAGACCGGACCAACCCTGCTCTTCAGAAGGCCCTTGAGCGCCGTGATGGGAACCACAGGCAGGATCACGACCCTGCCGTCTGGCTGGATGAAGAACTTGACCTTATCGCCCGGTTTGAGCCCGAGGTGGTCGCGAACGGGCTTGGGTATGGTCGCTTGGCCCTTGGCGGTGAGAGCAGATTGCACGCGCGGCTCCATTACTTTTGTCCATAAGTAATACCTAGGCGCGAGGACGTCAAACGCTCGGCTCGGAAACCGACCTCGCTCGTCATGATTCTGCCCCCCCTCTCCCGCCTGCGGGGTGAGGGCCAGCTGCAACTACAAGGCTCCGAAAGGAGGCGCTCATCCGGCGCTTCGGCCCCCCTTCCCCCGCAAGCGGGAGAAGGGGAACTGCACCAAGAGTTGCACCGTCAATGAATGACTCGTACGACCACCACGCTCCGTTGCCGAACCCGCCGATCTCGGCATAGGGTGATCGCGAGAATCGCTCCGCGGGAACTGTCGATGCTCTTTCGTCTGATCAAGTTCCTGGCGCAGTTCGTCGTCGTGCTGGTTCTCGTCGCGGTCGCCGCCGGCGCCTGGCTCTTCTGGCGAGCGATGCCGGAATATTCGGGGACCGCGGCTTTGCCGGGGCTTTCGGCGGAGACGCGCGTGTGGCGGGATCAGTACGGCGTGCCGCACATCTTCGCCGCGACGATGAACGACGCGATGCGCGCGCTCGGCTGGCTCCACGCGAGCGAGCGCCTCTATCAGATGGAGACCCAGCGCCGCGTCGGCCAGGGCCGGATCGCCGAGATCGCCGGGCCGGACCTGATCGGGGTCGATCGCTTCATCCGCACGCTCGGGCTCTATCGGCTCGCCGAATCCAGCTTCGCGGCGCTTTCGCCGGTCGCGCAGGCGCGCCTGCAAGCCTATGTCGACGGCGTCAACGCGTTCCTCGACACGCACGCCGGCGCCCTGCCGCCGGAATTCATGATCCTCGGCGACAAGCCGGAACCCTGGAAGCCGGCGGATTCGCTGGTCTGGGGCAAGCTGATGGCTTGGCAGCTCGGTCACAACTACAGCTACGAGGTCATGCGTTCCGAGCTCGCCCTGAAGCTTCCGCCCGAGCAGGCGAGCTGGATCTTTCCGACGGCGCCCGCCGATTCGCCGATCACGACGCAGCCGGCGCTCCATTCGCACCACGCCGCCGCGGACGAGCCGGACGCCCGACTGGGCGAGCTGTTTCCGTTTCGCCACGGCGCTTCGAACGAATGGGTGGTCGCGGGATCGCGCACGACGACGGGCAAGCCGATCCTCGCCAACGACCCGCATCTCGAACTCGCCGCCCCGATTCTCTGGTATCTCGCGCGCATCGTGACGCCAGAGGGCGCCGTCAAGGGCGCCACCGTGCCCGGCGCGCCGGTCGTGCTGCTCGGGCAGAACGGATCGATCGCCTGGGGCTTCACCAGCGCCGACACCGACACGCAGGATCTGTTCGTCGAGACCGTCGATCCCGCCAATTCGGCGCAATATCTGACGCCCGACGGGCCTAAGCCGTTCGAAACGCGCGACGAGACGATCCATGTCAAGGGCGGTCCAGACGTTGCGTTGCATGTGCGGGCGACGCGGCACGGGCCGGTGCTCTCCGACGTCAGTCCGGAACTCGCCGATCTCGCGGGTCCCGGCAAGGCGATGGCGCTCGCCTTCACGGGCCTCGGCGACAAGGATACGACTTTCGAAGCGCTGATGCGCGTGAATGGCGCGCACAATTGGGAAGAGCTCCTCGCCGCGTTGCGACTCTATCAGGCGCCGACGCAGAATCTCGTCTACGCCGACGCCTCCGGCGACATCGGCTTCATCAGTCCCGGCCTCGTGCCGCTGCGCAAGTCCGGCGACGGGCTGGCGCCGACCGACGGCGCCTCTGGAGCGACCGATTGGATCGGCTTCGTGCCGTTCGAGCAGCTGCCGCAATTGCACAATCCGCCCGTCGGCTTCGTCTTCAACGCCAACAACGCCACTGTGGCGCCCGATCGCGAGTCGATGTTCGGCCGGGATTGGGAAGAGGCGTTCCGCGCGCGCCGCATCCAGCAATTCTTCGACGCGACCGACAAGCACAGCCTGGAGACCTCCGCCGCGATGCAGGCGGACCACGTCTCGCTCGCCGCGCTGGCCCTGCTGCCGCTGCTCGAATCCGTCAAGCCCGACAATGAACGCGCGCGCCAGGCGCTGGCGCTGCTGGCGGGATGGGGCGGCATGATGGACAAGGATCGCGCGGAGCCGCTGATCTTCGAGGCATTCCTGAGCGCGCTGCACAGGATCCTGTTGATCGAGAAGACTGGCGTCGATCTCGGCGACAAAGGCCCGTTCGACGCGACGACCCTGATTTCGCTGATAAAGGATCATCCCTCGTGGTGCGATGCGCCGGGCAAGCCCGATCCCGACTGCCGGCTGACCCTGGCGCGCGCGCTCGACGAGGGTCTCGCGCAGCTCGTCAAACGCGATGGCGCCGACACGGGCAAGTGGGCCTGGGGAAACGAACATGTCGCGCTGTTGCGACACAAGGTCTACAGCCACATTCCCTTGCTCGACCGGATCTCCGATCTCTCGCTGCCGTCGAGCGGCGACTATTACACGCTCGATCGCGGCGGCGGCTTCGACGTCCCCAAAGACATGCCGTTCGCGCGCACCCACGCCGCAGGCTTTCGCGGGCTCTATGATCTCGCCGATCCCGACAAGTCGCGCTTCATGATCACGACCGGCGAGTCCGGCCACATCTTCTCGCCGCATTATCGGGACCTGATTCCGCTGTGGATCGACGTCAAGTCGATTCCGCTGGCGGGGACCGAGGCGGAGCTTCAGAAGGCGGGCGCGAAGGAACTGATGCTCGAACCGAGGTGAAGGGCAACGGCGTGTGTTTCCGGCGAAGCGGGAATCCAGCCGTGGGACGACGACGAGGCGGCCGGGACATCGCGGAACGCGGCGCGAACCGCGAAAGCCGGGCAGAGTCGTGGTATTCTGGATGCTCGCGTTCGCGAGCATG
>JBAQGU010001124.1:0-7722 GCA_049287975.1 Roseiarcus sp. | reverse complement strand
CAACGAGCGAATTTGCATACATTTCACTTGTAGAATCGTGATTTGTGCAGCCTCCGCTGCGAGAATTTCGAATTACAACCCCAACACGCGGCTGACGCTCTCCTCGAGGAGTTTCATGTCTTTTTGTGAAAGCGACCCGGCCTTCCCGAGAACGCGCTTCTTGTCGACAGCCAGAATCTGGTCGCAGACGGCTTTCGAGTCGACGCCCCCCGACGGCACACCGATCAGGATCGGCGGCGCGTCCTTTTGCTTTGTTGTGAGGGGCACTACGACCACGGTCCTGCGATGAGCGTTGACGCCGGTCAGCGAAAGAATGACGCACGGACGGCGTTTCTCGATCTCCGCGCCCTTCGGATCGCGGTCGGGCAAATCGATCCAATGGATGTCGCCGCGCGTGGGGTTCACGACAAGTGCTTGGCGGCGGTATCGGCGGAGAGGGCGTCGACCTCGTCGGAAATTGCCCGCACGTCGGCGAAATCAGGGTCGGTTTCAATCCGCAGAGCCGCGGAAACGACTTCCGCTTCTCGCTCGGCGATGGCGCGCTCCATCATCTGCTCGATAGCCCGGCTCCGCTGCCGACCTTTGAACATGTTGTTGAATCGACCGAGGATGTCCGACCTGATGCTGTAGAGGACGCGGATGGTTTGGGTCATGTGGAGTCGCTACACTGATACAGTGAGATAGTGTGCATAGATAGCGAGAGCTGGCGGAAAAGTCGAGGCCGCGTTCGATGCCTATATGGACGGTTTCGGAACAGACGATTTGCGACTAATATCTTCGCAGCGCGCCGCCCGCAGATGAGAGAGCCGCCATGAACCTCGTCGCCAAAAGATTGGAAGAGTTGGGAATTGTCTTGCCCCGCCCTGCCGCGCCGGCAGCCAACTACGTCCCAACCGTGCGAGCCGGCGTCCTGCTCGTCGTTTCCGGGCAATTGCCGTTCGGCCCCGACGGCAAGCTGGCGCCTGCCCACCTCGGCAAGCTCGCGCCTGGATCGGCGATCGAGCCCGCGACCGAGGCGGCGCGGCTCTGCGCGCTCAACCTCATCGCGCAGGCGCAGGCGGCGATCGGCGATCTCGACCGTGTGGCGCAGGTTGTGCGGCTCGGCGGCTTCTTCAACGTCCATTCGAGTTTCGTCGCACTGGCGCAGGCGATGAACGGCGCTTCCGACCTGATGGTGCAGGTTTTCGGCGACCGGGGGCGACACGCGCGCACGACCGTCGGCGTCGCACATCTCCCGCTCGGCGCGTTGTGCGAGGTCGAGGCGATGTTCGAGATCGCGCCTTGACCGCAGCTGCGTTCGGCTGGCTGACCGCCCGCCCGATCGCCCATCGCGGCCTGCACGACGCAGCTCGAGGCCGGGTCGAGAACACGCTCGGCGCCGCGCAGGCGGCGGTCGCTGGCGGCTTCGGAATCGAATGCGACGTGCGGCTTTCGAGCGACGGCGAAGCCGTCGTGTTCCACGATGCGACGCTCGACCGTCTGATGCGGGCGAGCGGCGCGGTCGCGGCGCGGACGGTCGACGAGTTGCGCGGGCTGCGCTTCAAGGCGACGTCCGAGCGGATACCGACGCTGCCCGAGTTTCTCGCTGGTCTCGCGGGAAAAGTCCCCCTGATCTGCGAGATCAAGAGCCAGTTCGACGGCGACACGCGCCTTACCGACCGCGTTGCGACGCTGGCGGCCGAATACGCCGGGCCGCTCGCGCTGAAGAGCTTCGACCCCGAGGTGATCGCGCAACTGCGCGCTGGCGGCCTCGCCAAACCTCTGGGGATAGTCGCCGAGGCGAGCTACGAAGGCGACTATTGGCGCGATCTCCGCGCGGACCAGAAGCAGGACTGCGCCGCATTCCTGCACTACCCGCGGACCCGGCCCGATTTTCTCTCCTGGCATGTCGACGATCTGCCCCATCCGACCCCGGCGCTGCTGCGCGCGCTGGCCGCACTGCCCGTGATGGTCTGGACGGTCCGCACCGCGGAGCAGAAACGACGCGCGCGGCTGTGGGCGGATCAGATCGTCTTCGAGGGCGCGGCGGGAGACGCGAATTTCGATCCCTGACGCGGACCATTTGGGCGCGAGCGCCGTAGGGCATCGGCGGTTCCAACGTCTCCATCGCCACGGCAAGATAGACGAAGGGAATGCGACGAGGCCCCTGCATCGCCAACATCTGGGCGAACAGCGTTTCGTCGCCGCGGCCGAGGCGCAAAACGAGGCGAGTGCGAGCTACGCAAGCGGCTATCCACTATTTCTTCTCTCGCGCCACGTTCGGACCTCGCGTTCCCAATTCACAATGACCTCGGAACCCAGAAACCCTGGGGCGCCTTCCGCGGTGTCTGCGCGAAGACCCCGTTGCCTCCCGACCTCCGAAAGCGGGTCAGGCCACAGCAGTGATCAACCAAAACGTGCGAATGCCGCCAGATACAACCGACGTTTTCCGCGCGGGCTCACCCCTCTGAGCCTTTTTTATACTTACATTTTCTAAAATAACGAAACGAATCGATCGGCAAGATCGAGCCAGTTCCTGCCAACTTCTATATTGATTAACCATCTTCTCGGAATCCGGCTTTCCCGTAAAGGGAGTTCAATAAGCTGGCGCTAGCCGAGGCCGCACTCATGCGGCCTCTTCGAACACCCCGTTCAAATTTGAGCAGCGATTGTTCAAGAAACTCGCTTCCGTGAAACTGCCCAAGCGGATGACGCTTGCAGTAGACGAATCACTTGACGGAGGTTTCGATCTATGAGTCGCCAACAGTTGCATAAGTCAGACAATACAATCCGCATAGTCGTAGCGACGAATAGTGAGCAATTACTGGACGCCTACTCTGTCAGAAGCATTTGCTTCATGGAAGAGAAGGGCGTTCCCGCCAGATCGATATTTGACGGCAACGACTTCCAGGCGACTCATATCGTCGTCTACTCCGGCGACGAGCCGATCGGCTCGACTCGCTTGCGATGGTTCAACAATTTCGTCAAGATGGAACGAACGGCTGTGCGAAAGGCGTTCAGAAATACCCGAGTTCTGCAACGCCTGGGGTCGTTCGCCGTCGAGCACGCGGCTCGAAAAGGCTATACCAAAGCGGTCACGCTCGCCGAGGCCCAATATGCGAAAATCTGGACTCGTCTGTTCGGCTGGCGCGAAGTCACGCAAAAGCCACCCACCGTGCTCGGCGACGGCGAGCAATATATTGAGCTGATCAGGGAATTCGAGGGCTCCGCCGATCCCCTCACTCAAGACAGTGATTCGAGAATTCTCCTCCGTGTCGAAGGATATTGGGATCAGCCCACGGCTCTCGAGAAGTGCTTCTAGAACGGACTCGGCCCCAAGGAGGAGAAGCGGCTTCAAGCGGCAGTCGCGGTTGATAATAGAGTCGCTTTGCAACTCTCATCTGCCTTCAAAAAGGCACTCCCTTTCCAACCCTTAGGAAACAGCTAGCCGCTCGGAATCTGAGCGTCATTTACGTAATCGATGTCCTGCACCGCGAGGTCGACTTCGTCGGGTAACCATGGATTTCCGACTCCAAGCACCGAGGTCATAAAGTCGTAGACGATCCGGACCGGCTTTGAATGAAGTCGCTCCTTCAACGCCGTCAAATACAGCGGCAATTTTAGGTTACAGCCGAGGTCCAGGAGAACAGCGCCTGAATTCAACGAATTTATACTTGACAATATCCCAATCCCGAGACCAGCTCTGACCATCCCAGCGTAGGTAGCGGAAACATCGCTGGTGTAGGCCGTACGCCCGAGATCGACGACAGCTCTCCAGGGCGCCCATAACTCCGTTCTCCCCGAATATTGCTTGGAATCGATAAAAGTGTGCTCCGCGAGATTGTCCCGCGTAGGCAAGCCATGCTTTTCGACGTAAGAGCGCGACACGAATGGGAGCAAATGAAGCGTACCCAATCGGATTGACGCCAATTCCTCGTGATGCTCCTGCGTGAACCCGACCATCAAGTCGATTCTATTCTCCAAGAGATGAACATAGTTTTGGGCCGATGACATCTGCACGCAGATGCGGGGGTATTTTTCGGCCAACCGATCTAATTTCGGGATGACGAAAGCAATTCCGATGACGTCGGAGCAGCTCAGCCGCACCGCCCCCTCCGTCAAGCTGCTCTCTACGCGTAAGTCGGCCGTCAGCGCAAAAATCTCTTGATCGACCCTCTGTAGCGCGAAGGCCAATTTCTCGCCTCTGGGCGTAAGGGCGGCGCCCAACTTGGTGAACGTGACGAGTTGCGCGCCGATCGCGTCCTGCAGGCGCCTGATTTCTCGCCCCGCGGTCATCCGGCTGAGGCCGACTTCCTCTGCGGCTCGGCTCAGGCTCTTGGCCTTCGCCACCGCCAAAAATGTCCGCAGTTCGCCCCAGAAACGGCCGCTGAGCAGCGTCCGCTCCTCCAAGGCCAACCGACGTAATGAGTGCGATCCGTTTGGAAATGGATGTTGCATAGCGCAATTCAACCTCGAATTGACGAAAGGGCGTTCCATGACAGTGGTTTACGAATTGTCCGACACATTTGCTTCGTAAAAACGAAGCGAGAGCTTGCAACCTTACATTGCGTAAGGCTATCCCCCGATTGGGGGGGTATAGCGAAGTCCCCAGGTCACGGTCGGGCGTCGCGCGGAATCGAGATGCGCCTTTACGGCTTCGGGCGATATTTTCATCAGAACCGCGATATCGGCGACCGTCTTCCCTTCGGCGGGCCAGCTCAGGGCCTCGCACTCCCTTGGAGAGCGTGCAACTATCCATTGCGCTCGCGTGCTCGCATTCGCCTCGCGCCACAATAATTCGCTAGATGTCAAGATATCGATGGTCTCGCCAATATACGCCGACGGGGTGAGTATTCGCGTTGCAGCGCGGCCACGCTTCGGGAGCCGACTCGCGAGGGTCGCCCCCGCAGCTGCGGACATCAGGCGGATTTCGAAACGCTCATTCAATAGTTTCCCGCGAGCGCGGCTCGAGGCGCGCTCGCGCCTCATATCGCCTGCGGTTCGCTCGAAGACTTCTCGCCCGTGTCGTCGTCCGGATCGGAAGACGCATCGCCGCGCTTGCGCGCCTTCGCCTTGCGGGTCTCTGGTTCGCCCGCGATACGCTCACGGCCCGCGACCAGCAGATCGCGCTCCAGGCGCGGTTGCGCCGGACCCTCGGGATAGACGAAGCCCAGCTTCTTGGCCCCCGTCTCGTCCCCGGTGACGACGACGCGCACGACGCCGCCATTCTTCAGACGGCCGAACAGCACCTCGTCGGCGAGCGGCGTCTTGATCTGGGTCTGGATGACCCGCGCCATCGGCCGCGCGCCCATCGCCTCGTCGTAACCATTGGCGACGAGCCAGGCGCGCGCCTCGTCCGCGAGCTCGATCGAGACGTTGCGATCCGCCAGTTGCGCCTCGAGTTGCAGGATGAACTTGTCGACGACCCTGGCGATGACTTCCTGCGGCAGCCGCGAGAACGGCACGATGGCGTCGAGCCGGTTGCGGAACTCCGGCGAAAACAGCCGGTTGATCGCCTCGGTATCGTCGCCTTCGCGCTTCGAGCGGTGGAAGCCGAACGCCGCCCGCGCCATGTCCTGCGCGCCGGCGTTGGTGGTCATGATCAGGATCACGTTGCGGAAGTCGATCTGTTTGCCCGAATGGTCGGTCAACTTGCCGTGGTCCATGACCTGCAAGAGAATATTGAAGAGGTCCGGATGGGCCTTTTCGATCTCGTCGAGCAGCAGCACGCAATGGGGATGCTGGTCGATCGCGTCGGTCAGCAGGCCGCCCTGGTCGAAGCCGACATAGCCCGGAGGCGCGCCGATCAGCCGCGAAACGGTGTGGCGCTCCATATATTCGGACATGTCGAAGCGGGTCAGCTCTAGGCCGAGGCTGGAGGCGAGCTGACGCGCCGCTTCGGTTTTGCCGACGCCGGTCGGGCCGGAAAAGAGATAACTGCCGATCGGCTTTTCAGGATCCCGAAGGCCCGCCCGCGCGAGCTTGATCGCCGAGGAGAGCGCGGTGATCGCCTCGTTCTGGCCGTAGACTACGCGCGCGAGCGTTTCCTCGAGATGCTGCAGCACCTCGGTGTCGTCCTTGGAGACGGTCTTGGCGGGAATGCGCGCCATTGTCGCGATCGTCGCCTCGATCTCCTTGACGCCGATCGTCTTTTTTCGCTTGGCCTCGGTGACCAACATCTGCGACGCGCCAGTCTCGTCGATCACGTCGATCGCCTTGTCGGGCAATTTCCGGTCGTGAATGTAGCGGGCGGAAAGCTCCACCGCCGCCTTGACCGCTTCCTGGGTGTAGCGGATCTTGTGGAACTCCTCGAAATAGGGCTTGAGCCCCTTGAGGATCTCGATCGCGTCGGTCACGCTGGGCTCCTTCACGTCGATTTTCTGGAAGCGCCGCACCAGAGCGCGATCCTTCTCGAAATATTGCCGATATTCCTTGTAGGTTGTGGAGCCGATGCAGCGCAGCGTGCCCTGCGCGAGCGCGGGCTTGAGAAGATTGGAGGCGTCCATCGCGCCGCCCGAAGTCGCGCCGGCGCCGATGACGGTATGAATCTCGTCGATGAACAGAATCGCGTCCTTGTGCTGTTCGATCTCCTTCATCACCTGCTTGAGGCGCTCCTCGAAATCGCCGCGATATCGCGTTCCTGCAAGCAGCGCGCCCATGTCCAGCGCGAACACCGTCGCCCCGCTCAGCACCTCCGGCACCACGCCGTTGACGATCTTGCGCGCCAAGCCTTCTGCGATCGCCGTCTTGCCGACGCCGGGGTCGCCGACCAGCAGCGGGTTGTTCTTCTGCCGTCGGCAGAGCACCTGAATCGTGCGCTGCACCTCGGCCTCGCGGCCGATCAGCGGATCGATCCGGCCATCCCTCGCTTTCCTGTTCAAGTTGACGCAGTAAGCGTCTAGGGCGCCTTCTTTTTTCTTGCCGTCGGAATTATCCTTCGACTCCTTCGATTCGCGTGCGTCGGGATCCTCGTCGGCGCCGCGCGGCGTCCGCGAGGCGTCCGACAAACCGGGCCGCTTGGCGATCCCGTGGCTGATATAATTGACGGCGTCGTAGCGCGTCATGTCCTGTTCTTGCAGGAAATAGGCGGCGTGGCTCTCTCGCTCGGCGAAAATCGCCACCAGTACGTTGGCGCCGGTGACTTCTTCGCGCCCAGACGACTGCACGTGGATCGCGGCGCGCTGGACGACGCGTTGGAAGCCGGCGGTCGCCTTGGCCTCCTCCCCGTTCTCGACGACGAGGTTCTCGAGTTCCGTATCGATATATCGGGCGACATTCCTGCGCAGGACGTCGACTTCGACGTTGCAGGCCTTGAGCACGGCCGCGCCGTCGGCATCATCGATCAGGGCGAGAAGCAAGTGCTCCAAGGTGGCGTATTCATGCCGGCGTTCGTTCGCGATCGCGAGCGCCTTGCGGAGTGTCTTTTCTAGCGCTCGGGAAAACACAGGCATCTCGAACCTTTCACTTTTTTTCCATGATGCATTGCAGCGGATGCTGGTTTTTGCGCGCGTGGTCCATGACCTGCGCGACCTTGGTCTCGGCGATTTCGTATGTGAAGACGCCGCACTCGCCGACGCCGTTGTGATGCACGTGCAACATGATCTCGGTCGCTTCCTCGGGATTCTTGTTGAAGAACGATCTCAGGATCGCAATCACGAACTCCATGGGCGTGTAATCGTCGTTCAACAACAGGACGCGGTACATGTTGGGACGCTTCGTCTGTGTGCGCGTTCGAGTGATGAC
>JBAQGU010001123.1:0-3859 GCA_049287975.1 Roseiarcus sp. | reverse complement strand
GGATGATGCCGGCAAGGAAGGCGACGTCGCCGAGCCCCGATATCACGGGGAACAAGCGCGGATGCGCATGTCCCCCCGTGATCGATACGACCGAGGCGGACCCCGAGGCGAGCGGGTGCAGCAGCGCGATCGGGTTGCCTTTTGCGATCCAGATCACGGCGAGCGCCATGATCACGACGCCGGGGACCAGAGTTCCCGCGATGAAGGCCCAACTCGTGACCTTCGCAATGGCGTCGACGCCCCGCAGCGTGACGGCCGTCGCGGCCCAATAGGCCGCGATACAGAACAATCCGACGGCGGTTCCGTCATTCGCCAATTCCGGCTTTCCCACGACATAGGCCATGGCGGCCGCCGAGAACGCCAATACCGTCGGATACCAAACCACGTTCTGAATCCACTGCAGCCAGATCGCTACAAATCCCCAACGGGCGCCGAACGCCTCTTTGACCCAGGTGTAAACCCCGCCGCCCTTGTTTCCGAACGCGGCGCCGAGTTCGGCGGCGACCAGCGCCGCCGGGACCAGAAAAATGAACGTAGCGAAGGCGATATAGACGAACAACGTCAGTTGCTCCTTCGCCATCATCGGCAGCCCGCGCAGACTGACCACCGCGGCCGCGGTCATCATCGCCATGCTTAAGGTGGAGACGGTCGTCTTTTTCAATGGAGTCACGGCAGCCTCGACGGGTTGGAATCAGTGATGAAAAGTGGGGCCTGCCGCCTTTCGCGAATCGGGCGGGATCTGAAGGTGATCGAGCGCAAGTCGCAGATCGTCCAACAGGAGTTGCGCCAGGTCGCGGCTGACGCCATGACGGATGAGAACCCGCTGGATCACCTCGGACTGACGGTCGGCGGGCAGAGGATAGGAAGCGATCAGCCAGCCGCGCAGCCGAGCGCGCTCCGAGAGATCGTAAAGTGTGAAAGGATAGGATCGGTCCGTTTTGAGCTTGTAGCAAACCAGCGGCAGCCCCCCCTTGCCGTCGTAGACCAGTTCCAGCGGCCCCAGCTTGGCTATCTCATTCGCGAGCCATTGCGCGGTGTCGGAACACGCCCGCTGGATGCCCGTGTAGCCCTCACGACCGAGGCGGAGGAAATTGTAATATTGGACGATGATCTGGCCCCCTGGCCGGCTGAAATTCAGGGCGAAGGTCGGCATGTCGCCGCCGAGGTAATCGACCCTGAAGATCAAGTCTTCCGGCAGTTCCGCCTTGTCGCGCCAGACCACCCAGCCCACCCCGAGCGGCGCCAAACCAGATTTGTGCCCGGAGGCGCTGATAGATTTAACGCGGGCCACCCGAAAATCCCATTCCAGCTCTCGCTGTATGAAGGGAGCGATGAAACCGCCGCTGGCCGCGTCGACGTGGATCGGAATATTCAATCCCGTGGCACGCTGAATGGCGTCCAGTTCCGACGCCAGCGCCGCCACGGGTTCGTATACGCCGGTGAAAGTGATGCCGAGCGTCGCGATCACGCCGATCGTGTTTTCGTCACAATACGCCCTCAGGTCTTGCGGGCGCAGGCCGAGCGCGCCGTCTCGAAGGGGGACCTGTCGTATCTCGACGTCGAAATATCGCGCGAACTTCTCCCAGCAGACCTGCACCGGCCCGCAAACGAAGTTCGGCTTGCCGTAGGATTTGCCCTCGGCGATCCGGCGGGCGCGCCAACGCCATTTCAGCGCGAGGCCGCCGAGCATGCAGGCCTCGCTCGACCCTGTGGTCGAACAACCGACCGTCGTGGCGGATGCCGGCGCATGCCAGAGATCGGCGATCATGTGCACGCATCGATTTTCGATTTCGGCGGTCTGCGGATATTCGTCCTTGTCGATCATGTTCTTGTCGATCGACTCGCCCATCAACCGGTGCGCTTCCGGCTCGGACCAGGTCGTACAGAATGTCGCCAGATTCTGTCGCGAGTTGCCGTCGAGCAGCAGCTCGTCGTGCACCAGATCATATGTAGATTGCGGCGCCGAAGCGTGCTCCGGCATGCGATATTTGGGCAGACGTCGGATCGAAGACCCTCCGGCATAGACATCTTCGATGGCGGCGTCGCCTGACCCCGTGGCTACGTGCAGAGGCATTCCGATTCTCCTGCTCGATGGCGATTCGCTTGTTTCCAGCGGGATGCCTGCAAAGGGCGCCGGCCGATGGCTCTATCGTCAGTCCACGACCTGCACGATCTTTCGGTCCATCGGATCGACGAGAACCTTCTTATTGTTGACGACCGCGTAACGGTATCCGCGAACGCCATATCTGGAGGGCACGTCGTAGTAACGGATACCGTCCTCGGGCAAAACGTTGCCCTCGCATACTTCCGCGCGGTAGCTGTCGGACGGATGGTGCTGTCGGTCGACGTAATCGCGAAAATCCGGGCGCTGATCGATGCCGAGCAATCCGTCGACGCCCCCGACCACCCCGCCGACGACGCCGCCTATTACGCCGCCGATCACGGCCCCCACCGGCCCGCCGTCGGCCCGTCCTTGCGCAGCGCCGTCGGCCGCACCGTCGTTGACGCCCTGCGCGCGGGAACCGATCGGGGCCAATAGCAACAGCGCGACGGTGCCGAATTTGATCAGTCTTCCTGTCATGTTTCTATTTCCTTTTTTAAGAATGACCGGATGGCGTTTGTCGGTTCGCTCGTAGTCGACGAGAGAGCCGGCGAAAGCGGCGCTGACGTATCTGGCTCCTGTCATGTAAGTGGCGCTAACGGCCCAGCAACCACAGCACAGCGACGACGACCAGAACGGTTCCCAGCACCCCGCCAAGCCCCGCGCCGCCGTATCGGCCGTGAGCGTAATATCCTCCACCGCCGCCGAAGACCAGAACTAGGATTATGATGACGACGATGAGGCTCATGATCAGGGTCCTGATGTGAGATCTTATTTGATTTTCGTCGCGTCTCGGATCACGTCGCTCGCCCCGCCTACGGCGTTCTGGGCCTTCCCGATTGCGCTGTCGACCTTGCCGTCGCTCTGCAATTTGGCGTCGCCGACCGCCTTGCCGACCGCGATTTTCGCGGCGCCCTTGATCTCTTTGAGAGAGCCAACGATTCTGTCTTTGTCCATGGGATGCGCTCCTGTTGCTCGCCGCGACGCGTGAACCTTCCTGGTCTTGCCCGTCTTTCGGCTTGGTCGTCTGAACATGGGCCGAAAGTTTGCGGCACGACAGCGTCGGGAACTACTCTAGGCGCCCGAATCGCTTACTCGTCAGGTCGATGCGAGTCGCTCGATGTCACCGGCGAGCCACAAGCACCGGGGCTCAGCGCGCGAGCGCCAAAATGCTAGGGACTAGGTGGATGTTCCTCATATCGGATGCCGGCCGGTTCTGGATTGACGCACCACGGCAATTTCGCGCCAGGCTCTCTGAGGGCTCCATAGGTCGCGAGGTCTTCGGTTGACTGTCGGTCGGACGAACATCCGGCAGTATTCACCGAGTAGGTCGTCGTCACGAAGATAGGCGCGTCAGATCGGATCTGGCCGTTCGGACGCGAGTAGCGATGCGGCCCCCCGCTCAGGTTCGCGGCGAACAGAGCGGCGGCAATAGCGGCGCCCGCGAGGCGAGCCGAGGTAGATGGGTGTTGGGCTTCAAGCATGACGGGTCCTTTCGAATTGCCGCGCGACGGCAAGTCGCGTCGGCGACAAGCGTTTGCGAGCAGGAACCAGCGGTCCCTAGGTGAAGCTGACAGCGTCAGAGAGTACCTCAACCCGTTTCTATCCCCGGCACCGGTCGACTCTTTCACTTACATCTGCGGCACGATTCCCGAGACCAAGATTCGACGGCGTGAGTAGTTTCCGAAGCTGTCGGAGCGAGTCGAAAGCATCCTATGCCGATTTCAAGGATTATTCCCTTGTCTCTCTGATATGGGC
>JBAQGU010001122.1:0-1765 GCA_049287975.1 Roseiarcus sp. | reverse complement strand
GAGAGCCCCACGCCATGCTCGCGAACTTCATGGCGAGAAAACCAATCGTCATGGCGCTGGAGACGCCGGTGACGGACCAGCCGGTGTCCTCAGAAATCGGCACGAGGAAGACGGGCAGCGTAAACATCGCGCCGATCGCCATGCAGCCCATCAAGCCGCCGGCCGCGACGATCACCCAGCGATGGTGCGTGTTGGTCATTCCGTGTCTCCGTTCCAACGGCCGCTCTCTCTATATCCTGAACGACCGGTCGGCATCGGGCGTTGGCAGATCGAGCGCCGAGCGCAGCCGGCCGACGCCACGCCGATAGAGCATGGCGTCGTCCACCCCGGTCAGGAGGTCGGCGCGCGGCGTGAAACCGACAATGCGTTTGTTGAACGCCACCGCACCGCAACCGGGCGCCAGGCAATCGCGCTTATCGTTGGGGCAACGGTTGTAAGAGCAGAGCCGACCGAGGTAGCGATCGGCGCCCGGCTCGAACAGGAAAACATCGAGTTGGTGGCCAACCACGCTGACGCCGACTCCCGTCTGATAGGCGATGCTCAAGGCCCTTGCCGCCGCCCGCCGCAAATCGCCGAGCCGCCACTGCGAGTCCAGCCAGAGCGCCAGATCCAGATCGCGACATTCGTGCCAGACCTCGATGCCCGCCCGGCGGAACTCGCGAAACCGCGGAACTTCCTTCCAGAGCCTCTTGGCGACGGAGCCGATCACCGCGACCGCCTCCACTTCGGCGAAACCCGCCCACGCATCGCACACCACGTCCGCGGCCATGCGAAATTCGCGCTGGCGCGCGACCTGGTAGCGGTCCTGCTCTGCGATCTCAGCCCGTCGCATGGCCTACCTCGATTGCGCCACGAAAATGCGCTTGGCGATCCAGCCGCGCCCGATGTCGCGCCGCGCCAAGAGCGAAATTAGCCACATCAGAAGCCGAGCTTCAACCTTGGATCGACCTTGCTTTGAGACCTCGCCGGTTGGACTTTACTCCCCGCGTCCTGCAGCGACCGCGGAATGCGATTGTCTGTAAACTTGCGGCTCTGCGGCGGCTCACGACCAGACTCCGACATTTGACCCGCTGCTGTTCACGACCAATACGGGATAGATGCCGTTGGTCTCAAGCGCCCCGACTCCTGGTGCGCGGCGAGCCCGCAGCTCGACGGCAAGGGCTGACCGGGTGCTCGGAATCGGCTATGGTGAGCTCGGCCGCGGGAGACGACGCCTTGATCACGCTTTATTCCTACCCTCGACTTTTCGGCGTCGCCGACAACAACGGCTACGGCCTCAAAGTATTCGCTTTCCTCAAATTGACTGGCGTGCCATTCGCCCATCAGCACATCTTCGACGCCTCGGCCGCCCCGCGCGGGCAACTTCCCTACATCGTCGATGACGGCGAGGCGATCGGCGACAGCGACACGATCATCGCGCACCTCATCCGCAAATACGGTCTGGCCATCGATGCCGAGCTTACCGCGGCACAACGCGACACTGACCATCTGATCACGCGCATGCTCGACGATCTCTATTGGGTCATGTCCTACTCGCGTTGGAAAGACGCGCAGTTTTGGCCGGCCTTTCGCGACGCGCTGCGCCGGGAGCATCCGAGCTTCACGGAAGAGGGCCTGCTCGAGGCGCAAGAATTCAATTCTCAGCGCTATTATTACCAAGGTATCGGCCGCTTCGCTCCGCCTGCTGCCTACGCGCGCGGGCTCGCGGATTTGCGGGTTCTTTCGAACCTCGTGCCCGCGAACGGCTACTTGCATGGAGCCGAGC
>JBAQGU010001121.1:0-5778 GCA_049287975.1 Roseiarcus sp. | reverse complement strand
AAGCGGGCATCCAGACTTGGCCGCACGTGCCGGGGCCCTGGATTCCCGCTTACGCGGGAATGACACGACGTTAAAGAACCTCATTTTGAATGACGCTCCCCACTAGAAATCTGCACCACGACGCATTAACCACTTGTGGCGCTGACGGGCGGCGGATCGTCATGAAATTCCTCGAGAGCCGCATCGAACGCCGCGACATCATCGAGCGCGACCGCCTGCAGCATCGCCCCTTGCATAAGTGCGCTGAGGCGAAACGCCTTCTGACGGGGCCTCTCGATACTGGCAAAAGCGAAGACCCGGCATAGCCACTCGTTGCAAGCTGTGAAGTAATGCCGTGTTGCTGCTGCAACCAAAGACGGCACACTATGTATTTCGGTCGCCAAGACGCCGCACAGGCACATGCCGTCCCCGCGCACCAACCCAGCTCGGAAAGCTGACCGCATACCATCGAGTTTGGCCGCCAGATCTCGTTCATCTTCCGGATCGCCGATTATGGCGAGTACCCGCGCCTCATAGTTGGCGACCATCGCTGCTCCAAGTTCCGCCTTGGATGCGAAATGATAGTAAACGCTGGCGCTCTTGATCCCGACATCGCTGGCTATTTCGCGGAAGCTGCAGGCGTGAAAACCGCCTATCCGCATCCGGGTTTCCGCTGACTTTAGGATTGCCTGCCGAACATCCATCCTGAAACTCCCTGCCTACCTGGCATAAGATAGGTGCTTGACTCGATCAATGGATCCCGTCTAGGCTACCTGTCGACAGATAGGAGGCCGCCGTGGAGAGAAATAAACAGATCGCACTACGCGCCCTGACTGGCGCCTTCGTCGACCGTGATCCTGCCGTCGTGGCGCAATATTTCGCACCGAATTATATCCAGCATAATCCCTCGATCCCGGACGGTCCGGCTCCCATTCCCGGCCTTATCGCCAACCTCGACAAGGATTTCTCGTACGAGCCCGGCATGGTCGTGGCGGAAGGCGATCTGGTGATGGTGCATGGACGCTATGTCGGTTGGGGGCCGAAGCCGATCGTCGCAGTCGACATCTTCCGTCTGGCCGACGGCAAGCTCGCCGAGCATTGGGACGTGATGCAGGAAGAAGTGCCCGCCTCCGCCACAGCCAGTGGCAATCCGATGTTCTCCCGCCCGGAAGCCGGGTAACGCAGGGGGGTAGCCATGAGCGGTCGTAAATCTCTCAGCAAATCGTGCTTGCCGCTCGCCCGCGCGGCAATCCAACACTTTTTGGGGTTACGTGACAGTGCACTTTTTGTGCTGCACAAACCAACGCCGCATCGCGGACGAGATAAATGCACTGTCAGCGTAACCCCCGGAAGTTCGTCGGCGCCAATTTCCGCCCTTTCGTTCGATGAAAAACCTCACCAGGTTGGGGTGGCCGATCGCGAGTGCGCCTTGTCTCGCTAGCCGATCCGTCGCGCCCCGCCCTCGCGATTTCCGCGGTTTTACGCCGGCTCCGCCGCCGCGCGCGCCAGCACCTCTTCGCTCCATTGATTTAGGCTCTTGCCGGATCGTTGCGCGGCGAGCGCGGCGTTGGCGTGGACGGTCGGGCTGACTCGCAGCATCAATCGCCCGGAATAGGATTTTTGCGGGTTCTTGCAGACCTTGGCGCAATGGTCGAGGTAATCGTCGATCGCCTCGTGAAACGCCGCCTTCAAGCCTTTCACGTCGTCCGCGTGAAAGCTGATTCCGTCGGTCAAGCCGAATACGCGGCCAAAGAAGATTTCATCGTCGGGGTCGTATTCGACGCGGGCGTGGTAGCCCTTGTAGGTCATCATATTTTCACTCCGATCCTTTCCAGGAATTCGCGCGCGATCCTGACCTGATAGCGTTTGGCTTCCCTGCCGGGATGCGGACGATGGAACGACTCCGCCTCCACTCCATGTTCGAAATGCACGCGGGAACCGCTTCCCTCGGTCATGACAGCCTACTGCGACCAGCAGCCCTCGATGTCGGCCCATGTTCGCGGGCGTCGGTTCCGTGAATATCGCCCTCAGCGTTCTCGATTGCTTGCTGTTCATGCAATCACTTACATCATGCTTGCCAATATTGCAATCACTATCTGAGAATGGATTATTTGGCCGTCGAGCGCGTGTCGCCCAGCTCGACGGTTCGGGGCGAACATTTGCTTTCCAATAATCTGAATTCGTGTTAGGTCTAAAATTCACTTTATCCGGATCACCTCGCCGCCATGAACGCGTCCGCTACCCCCCTGCAAAACAAACACCTGCGGACGGGCCGTCCGGCTCCGAGCGCATGCGGTGGAATGCGGCGCGGCGGCGGCGGGAATACGGCGGAAGGCAGGCGCGAGCCACAAAAAGTTTGGAGAAACATCAAAGGTGGTTTGGGAGGCTTGCAACCCCTTGAAATTCCACAAAACCGCCAAAGCTTTCTTTGGAAAAGCTTGGACAAAAACATGCTAGATTTGGAAAAGCTTGGAGAGACGCAAGCAGACCGCCACTATTTCGCCATATCGACGAGGAGCGCGGGCGAAGCTCTCCTTGGCGGCTCCCCTCAGCCCTGACACTCCGCGCACCAGAACGTCGATCTTCCATTCTGCACGACCCGCTCGATCGTCCCGCGACACTTTGCGTGTCGGCAGCCCGCCCCCTCGCGGTCGTAGACCTCGAACGCGTGCTGAAAATACCCCAGCGCCCCGTCCGCCTGCCGATGGTCGCGCAGCGTCGAGCCGCCGGCCTCGATCGCCGCCTCCAGCACCGACCGGATCGCTTTGGCTAGAGCCCGCGCCTCGCGCCCCGTGAGCCCTCCCGCCTCCCGCAGCGGCGACAGGCGCGCGCGGTGCAGCGCCTCGCAGACGTAGATGTTGCCCAGCCCGGCAATGCGGCGCTGGTCGAGCAGCGCGCTCTTTAGCGGCGTCCGCGCGCCTTCCAGCAAGGCGCCGAGGCGCGCAGCGGTGAAATCCGGGCCAAGCGGTTCGACGCCCATCTCGGCGAACAGCGGATGCGCTTCCAGCGCGTCCGTAGCCGCCAGCGTCATGTAGCCGAAGCGGCGGGGGTCGTTGTAGACGACGCTCGCGCCGCACGCGAAGCCGAAGGCGACATGGTCGTGCGCGGGCGCCTTCGAACGCGGGTGGTGAAATTCCCCGACGAGTTCGCCCTCGATGCGGAACGAGCCGGACATGCCCAGATGCATCACCAGCGTCTCGCCCGAATCGAGCTCGCCGAGTAGGTATTTCGCGCGCCGCCTCAGCGCGAGAATCGTCCGGCCCGTCAGCCGCTCGACAAATCTTTCCGGAAACGGAAACCGCAGGTCCGGCCGGCGCATCTCGACGCGTTCGATCCGCGCGCCGACCATCGTCGGCGCCAGCCCGCGTCGCACCGTCTCGACCTCAGGCAGTTCAGGCATCCGGGTGGTCCTTGATGACGGCCAGGAACGCCGCGCCGTATTTCTGCAGCTTGGCGGCGCCGACGCCGTGGATGGTGGAAAGATCGTCGGTCGTGCGCGGCCGCTCCTTCGCCATTTCGATCAGCGTGCGGTCGGGAAAGATCACATAGGCCGGCTGGTTCTGCGCGCGCGCCATGGCGCCGCGCAAGGCTTTCAGCGCGCCGAGCAGATCGACGTCCGCTTCGCCGGACGCCGGCGCCAAGCGCTTCTCACGCCGCGGCCGCGGGCTGAACACATCCTCGCGGAGCGCGAACGGCGCCTCGCCGCGCAGCACGCGGCGGCCCTCTTCGGTGACGACGAGCCGGTCGCGATCCTCGCGGTCGCGGTCCAGCAGCTTGGCCGACAGCAATTGCCGTAGAACGCCGCGCCAGTCTGCGGGCGCGCGATCCCGCCCCACGCCGAAGGTTTTCAGCTGGTCGTGGCCGTGGCGCGTCACCGCCTCCGTCGCCTCGCCCGCGAGGATGTTGGCGAGATGCCCGAAGAAGAACCGCCCGGAGGTTCGCAACACCGCCGAGAGCGCCTTTTGCGCGTCGATGCGCCCGTCGACGATACGCACCGCGCCCTTGCAGACGTCGCAATGGCCGCAAGCCCCCGATTCTTCGCCAAACATGCCGAGCAGCACCTGCCGGCGGCAGCGCGCGCTTTCGCAGAGCGCGACGAGGTCGTCGAGCTTTGAGGCCTCTACGCGCTTGCGCTCTTCGGGCGAGTTGCTCTCCGCGATCTGCCGGCGGCGCAGCTCGATGTCGCCGGCGCCGTACAGCGTGAACGTGTCGGCGGGCAGACCGTCGCGGCCGGCGCGGCCGATCTCCTGGTAATAGGCTTCGATCGAGGACGGCATGTCGGCATGAAACACGAACCGCACGTCGGGCTTGTCGACGCCCATGCCGAAGGCGATTGTCGCGCACATCACGACGCCGTCCTCCTGCAGGAAGGCATCCTGATTGTGCGAGCGCACATTGTGTTCCAGGCCCGCATGATAGGGCAGCGCGCGCCGACCTTTGACCGAGAATTCCTGCGCGAGCTCCTCGGTGCGCTTGCGCGAGGCGCAATAGATGATGCCGCTCTCGCCGCGATGCTGCTCCAGCCGTTCGGCGAGCTGGCGGGTCGCATTCGTCTTGGGCCGCATCGCGAGAAACAGATTCGGCCGGTCGAAACTGCGCACGAATGTGCGGGGTTTTCGATGAAACAGGCGCTCGACGATATCCCCGCGCGTCGGCGCGTCGGCAGTCGCCGTGACCGCGATCGTCTGGGGACGTCCCAAGGTCTGGGCGACTTCGCGCAAGCGCAGGTACTCGGGTCGGAAATCGTGGCCCCATTGCGAGACGCAATGCGCCTCGTCGATCGCGAACAGATCGATCGGGAGCCGGCTCAGCATTTCCAGCGTGTCGTCGCGCGTCAGGCGCTCGGGCGCGACATAGAGCAGACGCAGCGAGCGATTCTCGAGCGCGCTGAAGATTCGCTGACGTTCGATCGCTTCGGACGCCGAATTCAGCGCCGCCGCCGAGACGCCGAGCTCGCGGAGCTGGGCGACCTGGTCGCGCATCAAGGCGATCAGCGGCGAGACGACCAGCGTCAATCCTTCGCGCGCCAGCGGCGGAAGCTGGAAGCAGAGCGATTTGCCGCTGCCGGTCGGCATGACCGCGAGCACGTCCTCGCCCCCGAGCACCGCGCGCAGAATTTCCTCCTGGCCGGGGCGAAAGCTGGGAAAGCCGAACACGTGCGAAAGCTCGACGCGAGCCTTCTCCAGCAGCATTTCGCCCGCGCTCATCGCTCGCTCCCGGCCGGATCGAAGACGGGCGTCCATTGCACGTCCTCGATGCGCTCCGCTCCGCAGGCGAGCATCACGAGCCGGTCGAAGCCGAGCGCGGCGCCGCTCGATTCGGGCATTTCGGCCAGCGCGGCGAGAAAATCCTCGTCCAGCGGATAGGCCTCGCCATAGATTCGCGCCTTGATTTTCATGTCCTCCTCGAAACGGCGGCGCTGCTCGGCCGGATCGCCGAGTTCGCCGAAGGCGTTGGCGAGTTCCACGCCGCAGGCATAGAGTTCGAAGCGCTCGGCGATCCGGGAATCCCGAGGCGATATCCGCGCCAGCGCCGCCTCGCACGCGGGATAGTCGGTGAGGAATACCGCTCGGCCGAGCCCGAGCCGCGGCTCGACTTTTTCGACGAGGACGCGGCTGAAGATGTCCGACCAGCTGTCGTCGGCGGTGACGCGAAGTCCCGCATCGATGGCCTGCTCGGCGAAGAGGTCGCGGTCCGGCTCGCCGTGACGCTCGAGGCTGTCGAACAGGTCGATCCCGGCATACTCGAGGAACGCATCGCGAACCGGCAGGCGGTCGGGCGGCGCGAAGGGGTCGGCCT
>JBAQGU010001120.1:0-2916 GCA_049287975.1 Roseiarcus sp. | reverse complement strand
CCTCCAGACCATATTTACGTGCCCAAATTGATTACGCCTGCCGCTGTTGCTGACGGTTCGATCCTGAAACATCCAGCTGTCAAGTGGAGCAGAGCGTTGTTGCATAAAATGCGACGATCGTTATCCTGAAAGCGATGCGAGCGAAGCATCTGCATGAGACGGAAGCGCGATAGTTCCGTGATCGAGATAGGTCGTTCCCGCTCGCCTTCGGCCGGAGATTCGCGACGTTATCGTTGCGGCATGGACGCGAGGCGGCCTATTGCCGCCTTCAACGATAAAAGCGATGGTTCCGGGAGCGGAACCGGAGGCAAAGGAAGGTCCGACGACCTGACGGACTCCCAAATCGCGCTGCTTTGCGACATCGGAGAGCATGACCTATCGAAGGCCACCGCCGATCAGAAGCGCGGCCTGGAGCGGCTTCTCTCCGAGGGTTAGGTGAAGCCGACAGACGGCCATCCGGGATCGGCTTTCAAGCTCACGCCCAAAGGAGCCGAGTTTCTTGGCCAGCGCGGCGCCGGGTTGAATGAGGCGTAGAGGACGCCGGCGAGCGTTATTAGCGCTTCGTGGAAGCGCAGGGGATTGCTGCCGGAGGAAGTTGCCTAAACGATCGCGCCTGCGCAACACCACTCAGGCGATGCCCAGAAATAGGAAAGGCGACTTGGGGAACGCGAACACCGCCATTGACCGTCATTGCGAGGAGCCCTTGCGACGAAGCAATCCGGGGGCCGCGCTCTGTGGCCCCTGGATTGCTTCGCTGCGCTCGCAATGACGGTGGAGGTGACAATCGATTCCGTGGAACCGAATGAATGTGCGAGCTCAGGGACTCAATTTTGACTTTCCCTGGAATCGAATTCGTGCTATCAATGAATTCTGAGAAACTATATTGAGGCAAGACCCGACGGGCGGATCGGAAAACGGACGGCGAAAAAAAAGCGCGCGAAACGAAATGGGCCGTAAACCCTTGAAATGTCACGAAACCGCGATCTCGGCCATTTCGTGCCCCAACGATTTCAATAGCTTGCGATGCGCTGGCGAAACAAAACGTTTCGCCAGCGAAATTTATCAGTTCGCAAGCGAAATTTTCGCTTCGCAAGCGAAGTCTGCCGACGGTCTGAGTAGGTTGCGGCGGCGGCAGCCCGACTGCCGAAACCGTACGACTCCAGACTCTCGAGCCAGTGCGGCCAAAATGAGGTCCTTTGACGTAGTGTCATTCCCGCGAAAGCGGGAATCCAGAGGCCCGGCACGCGCGGCCGAGTCTGGATGCCCGCTTTCGCGGGCATGACACTGAAGTTTCTGAGTCATCCCCCATTTTCGGCGACGCGCCGGACTAGGATTGGTAAGCGTGAGATCGCGCTGTCGTCGATGAAACGAGGGAAGACCCATGGCGCTGCCGGGCGGCAAGGCCGCATTCGCCTTCGCGGCGGGAACGACTTATCTCGATCATGGAGGGTTTGGCGTCGCCCCGAGAGAGGTGCTGCGCGTCGCCTTTGCGATGCGCGAAGCCGTCGAAGCCGCGCCGAGGCCGTTCTTCGACCAGGAGTGCCGTCCACGTTGGAGAGACGTCGCGGGGCGCGTTGCGCGACGGTTTTCGGCCGTCGCCGGAGATCTCGCGCTGGTGGACAATGTGACGGACGGGGTCAACGCGGTGTTGCGCGCTCTGGCGCTTCGTCCCGGCGACGAGATATTGACCACCTCCATGACCTACGGCGCGCTGGCGCGCGCGGCTCGGCGCATCGCCGACGAAAAAGGCGCTGAGATCATCGAGGCGTCAATTCCGTTTCCGACGCCAAGCCCGGAATTATGCGTCGAAGCGATCCGCGCGACGCTGACGCCGCGCACGCGGCTGGCGATTCTCGATCATGTGACTTCGCCGACGGCGCTGGTGCTTCCGATCGCGGAGATGACCCGGGCCTGCCGCGACCGCGGCGTCATGGTTTTGGCGGACGGCGCCCATGCCCCCGGCAGCGTCGCCCTCGATATATCAGCCGTTGGCGCCGATTGGTACGTCGGCAACCTCCACAAGTGGTATTTCGCGCCGCGAGGCTGCGGTTTCCTGTGGGCGCACCCCGATCGGCGAGAGAGGCTGGCGCCCACCGTTCTTTCCTGGAACATCGACAAGCCGTTCCCGTACAGTTTCGAATGGACCGGCACTCGCGACCCGTCGGCCTGGCTGTCGACGCCGGCGGCGTTCGATTTCATGGACCGATTCGGGGAGGCCGAAGTCAGAAAGCACAACCATGACCTGGTGATGCAAGGATCCCGCCTGCTCGCACGGGCCTGGAAGGTCGAAATCCCAACCCCGGAAAGCATGATCGCCGGCATGGCTCTCGCGCCGCTGCCGGCAATTTCGGGCTTCTCGGCGACCGAGCAGGATCGCGCAAAAATTCAAGCGACCTTGTGGGAGGACCACAGGATCGCCTGCCCGTTCATCCTTTTCGGCGAGCGTCTCCACGTCAGGGTCTGCGCCCAGATTTACAATGAGATCGAGGATTATGAGAAGCTGGCGCGGGCCGTGAGCGGATGGATTTGACCTCGATAAACGGGGTTTGCTCAGTTGGCTGACGGAAGGTCGGCCGGTGATCGCTTCGCAGGACGCCGCGTCCTCCGGCGCGATTTTACCCTGAAATGGGCGGCTTCGATTTTTCGCCGTTTTTCTTTCGTATAAACAGAATTCGTGGTACGGTGTTTTTGGAGCTCTTCGGGGCTCGCTCGCTCCCCGGGGCGGGCGCAGCTTTTGTGCCCGGAGGACAAAAGTCAGGAACTCGTGAGGCTCAGGACGAAGGAGGAATCGAGGCGTTTCGTTCGCCGGAATCGCGGCGCGAGAGGCTGACGGCAAAACGGCCGGGAATGGCGCCGCAATGCCTTGAAAAGATTGAATCCGCGCCGGGAAATGGTATGGGCTCGGAAGCCTTGAAC
>JBAQGU010001119.1:0-2009 GCA_049287975.1 Roseiarcus sp. | reverse complement strand
CCCTCGATCGCCGCATCGACCGGCGAGATTTCGCCTTTGCCCTCGCTCGCCGCCGCGATCGCCGCGCGCAGACCGGCGTGATCGCGCTCCGCGACGCCGCGAAAGATCGAGGGCCGGACCTCGCCGGGCGCCGGCTGCAGAGCCCCGGGCGCCAGACGCGCAAAAGCGCCGTTGGATCGTCGCACGAATCCATTTGCGTCCACCGTGGCGATCGCCATCGGCGTCGAATTGAAGATCCGCGCAAAGCGAACTTCGGCGGCGCGCAAATCCTCGCCTGTGGTCTCGCTCGGGCCCCGATCGAGCACCAGCGTGCGCGAAGGGCCGGGAAGACCCTCGCTGGAGAACGCGACGCGGTGGAGAATGCGGACCGCCAGGAAGCGCCCCCGGCGGCGTTTCAGATCGACGTCGAACTTCTCGGTCGTCACTTCGCCGGGCCGGCCGGAAACGACCGATAACAGCGAAACGCCGTCGGCGGCCACGATATCCGTCAGTTTGAGCTGGCCGGCCGCGAATTGAGCGAGATCATAGTCGAGCCACCCGGCGAGCGTCGCATTCATGTAGGCGATCGAACCGTCTGGCTCCGCCGAGAAGAAGCCGGCGGGCGCGTGGTCGAGATAGTCGATCACATGCTGCAGGTCTTGAAAAAAGCTTTCGTGCCGTTCGCGTTCGCGCGTGATGTCGGAGACGGTCCAGAGCGTCGCGTGGTCTTTTGCGATGCCTTCGAGCGGGCGCACCCGGACGCGATACCAGGCCGCGCCGCCTTCGCCGGTCAGCGGCGGCGCGATGCGCAATTCCTCGACGCCGCGTTTGCGGGTGCGGGCCGCTTGCGCGAGACGGTAGATCGCTTCGGAAACGTCGGGCGCGCCCGAAAACAGCCGCTCGACCGGACGCAAGTCCGCCGCGCCCTTGGCGGCGGAGAGGGTGCGATAGGCGTCGTTGGCGTAGAGCACGCGCGCATGGGCGTCGGTGACGATCAGGCCATCGTCGTTGCTGTCCGCGATCGCCTTCGTGGTGTCCAGCCGGCCGGCGCGGCCCGCGAATTGAAGCAGGCCGAAGGCGTACATCAAGAGCCCGAACACGCCGAAAATCGCCAATACGGCGATCGTCGACGACACCGCCTTGCGGCCGATCTCCCCGGGCAACATGATCAGGGCGCCGACCGCGACCACAAGACAGACGAGCAGCAGCAGGAGCAGGCCCGGTTTCGTCGCGCGTTCGACTTGATCGACGGCGGCGGAGGCGGGCGTCGACGCTGGGTTCATACTCAGCCGTTCCTTCCCCGAATTGAGACCTCGCGGCGCCGACCCACCTCGGCGCGTCCACCGAATCTCGGGCCGCGCGAACATGCGTCGGCGCGCAACGCTTGGCAATGACCCGCGGCCGGACGTCGCGTGGGGCCCGCGCGATCCGCCGGCCCGCGACTCAGGGCGCGCCCGCCCATATAATATCGCGGCTGTCCACAAATTGGCCCCGGTTGCTCCTTATTCCGGTTACTCCACTGTTTTCAGGGGCGAAGCTCAACTCTCGGGTCGCCTTCGCGTGCTCTGTCTGATAGTGACGCCTGTCGCCGCCGCCGAGGGGATTCGACGGGGCGGAATGACGCGTAGTCGCCGAGGTCGGGTTGTATGCCGCAATGGATCGCTAATTTTTTGTCGCCGGACAGCCGTGCGCCTATGATCGTGGCGATTGTCGTCGGCATCATCGTGGCGACGTTGATTCTGTTTTTCCTCTACCGACTCGTTTTTGGGCATAGATTGCGTTTGCCGGGCGGGGGGCGAGCGCGACAGCCGCGGCTCGGCCTGGTCGACGCCTTCTGGCTCGATGGCCAGCGTCAGCTGGTGCTGGTTCGGCGCGACAGCGTCGAACACCTCCTCATGATCGGCGGTCCCAACGACGTTGTCGTGGAATCGCAGATCATCCGCGTGGCGGCGGCGGCCACGGCGCCACTGCGCGATAGGGAGGCCGCGCCTGCGAAACAGCCGCCGGCCCTGCCGGTCGCCGCTCCGGCG
>JBAQGU010001118.1:0-2849 GCA_049287975.1 Roseiarcus sp. | reverse complement strand
GATCAGCGCCGCGAGCGCCGCCAGCACGTGCGAGGCGGCGCGATACCAGTTCTCCCCGCGCAGCCAATAGTGCAGGCCGAGACATCCGTGCAGCCAGACCACGATGATCAGCAGCGTCTGTCCGCTCAACTTTGCCGGCCACAGCAGGGGCAGGATCGCGGGGTACGCCGCCGCAACGCCCAGCGAGCGCGGGCCGACGCCCGCCTCGAACAGATGGTTCATGAGCAGGTACGGAATCACCAGGCCGGACAGGCCTTGCAAGACTTCGGCGCGCCGGAGCCGCAGGGTTCGCAGCCGCGCGAGCTTCCAGAGCGCCAGACCCGCATGGGTGAGCAACGAGGCGGTCAGCACGACAAATCCGGGCGGGGAGCGGGTGACCGCGAGCCGCCAGTGCTGCACCATCGTCATGGCCTCGAGGCTCCACAACCCGACGGCGTGGTTGAGCAGATGCGTCGCCACGAAAGCGAACAGGACGAGGCCGGTCCAGAGCCGCAGGCGGTCCAACGCCGTGCCCGACCAAAGCAATCGCATCGGCGCTCCTGCTCTCCCATCCCGCCGCGCCGGCGCGGCGGCGGGCGCGCGTATCTAGCAGCTTTTATCCCCGCCCCGTAAGAACGGGAGGGAGAGCGCCCTGGCGGAGATTTCTCAGGGGTCGCGGACGTCGTCGAGTGTCGCTAATGTGGAGACAACGCAAATATGGAAAGGGTATATGCCAAAAATCGAAGCCGAGCGGCTGACCGCACAGCAGAGGAAGTGGTTCGCCTCGATCCGTGAGGGCCTCCAGCGAGAGACGGGCAAGTCGCTCGCCGAATGGGTCTAGATCGCAAAGACTTGCCCGGAGACCCGTCCCCGCGCCCGGTTGAAATGGTTCAAGGAAAGGCACGGCCTGCTGCAGAACCGCGCCTCCTACGTGCTGGGCGAGGCTTTCCCGTCCGGCGCCGGTTGGAACGAGCCGGATAGGCTCCGAGACGCCCTGTGGCCCGATCCGGCCCAACGGGCAATCCTGGATGCGGTAGAAACGGTCGTGCTGAAATTGCCCGATGTGGTCACAGGGCAGCGCAAGAGCTACTCCGCCTGGTCGAACGCCTACCAGTTCGCGGCGCTGCGGCCGCTGAAGGGCGGCGGCGCCATGTTGGGGCTCGCCGTGCCGCCGGACGCGGCGCCGGGGCTCGAGGCATCGAAGAACGATGGCTGGTCGGAGCGGCTGAAAGCGCGGATGAAGCTGGTCTCTCCGAGTGAGTTGACGGGCGAGGTCGAGGCGCTGCTGCGCCGCGCCTGGGAACAGTCGTAGCCGCGTCGCTTCCGATCAAAGATCGCCGCCTGCGAGGGGCGCGACGCCGGGATGAGAAACCGCATCCATGTCCATGGCTGTGATCGGAGCATCGACGATGAAGAGGTACGACCCCGCCGAAGCGACGGCGATCAGGGCGCCGACTACCAGCGCTGGCACGAACGTACCGGTCGACTGGACGATCAGACCGGTGACGGTGGGCGCCAGCGCGCCGCCGAGATAGCCGCCGAAATTCTGCATGGCGCCGATCGAGGCGGTGCAGTTCGTCGGCGCGGCGACCGAACTCAGCGCCCAGGCGCAGGTGCTGGTGAGATAGACGAGGAACAGCGCCGCCGAGATGAAGGCGATCGCCAGCGCGTCGCTGGTGACGTAGGCCGCGGCGACTGTGCAGGCCGCCGTGCCGAGCAGGGCGATCGCGGCCGGATACTTGCGGCTCTCGATCGGCCTGACATTGTGGCGCACGAGAAAGTCTACGACGAATCCGCCCGTGACGCCGCCGACGACGCCCCAGGCGAAGGGAACGGCCGCCGCCCAGCCTGTGAATTTGACGCTCATGTGCCGCTCGATCTCGAGGTAGCCGGGCAGCCAGGCGGTGAAGATCCATGTCAGATAGATGCAGCCGAAATAGCCCAGGATCATTCCCCAGGTGGTGCGGAACCGGAACAGCAGCCGCCACTCGCGCAACGTGACCTTGGTTCGCTGACCCGGCGGGTCGCCCTGCGTCCGATAGCTATTTTCCTCAGGAGTCAGTTCGATCTCGGTCGGGTTGCGATAGACGAGAAACCAGATCGCCGCCATGACGAGACCCGCGACGCCCATGATCATGAACATCGTCCGCCAGCCGAAGTACAGCATCAGGAAGGTGAGCAACGGCACGGCGATCGCCGTGCCCAGCGAGGAGGCGCAATTGAAGATGCCTGTCGCCAGGCCGCGATCGCGCGGATTGAACCAATCCCGCACCACGCGCGCGCAGGTCGGGAATTGCGGCGCCTCGCCGATCCCGAGCAGGATACGGGCGCCGAAGAACTCGCCGAATCCCCGCACCAATCCGCCCAGCACCTGCGCGAGGGACCAGAGGCTCAGGCCGCAGGTCAATAGGATCCGCGGCCCCAATCGGTCGACCATCGCCCCGGTCGGCAATTGTGCGAAGGCATAGGCCCACAGGAAGGCGGAGAGCAGATAACCCATATCCGCAATCGACAACCCGAGGTCTTCGCGAATCAGCGGATTGGCGACCGCCAAGGTCGCCCGGTCGACGTAGTTGATCATGCCAGCTACGACCAGCATGGCCAGCGCGGCGCGCTGTATCGACTTGATCCGCCCTGTCGCCATCAGCATCCCGGACATTTCGTTCCCTCGCCCTGTTTGGCCTCTTCGCACTCTATCCTCACCGAATCGTACGCCGAGACGCTGCGGCGAATGTCGCCAATCGTTTCGAATTGCGCAACCCAATTTGCCTGCTTCATCAACGCAGGCACAAATGTCATGCAACCTGACGTTGCGTAAGCACAACGTTCCGTGAGCTGGGGCGTGTCGAGTCGTCTCCCAATAAAATCAA
>JBAQGU010001117.1:0-7325 GCA_049287975.1 Roseiarcus sp. | reverse complement strand
GTTCAGGACGAGCCGCTCGACTGGGGCGCCGCCATTTCCCGAGACGACGAGGATCGAACGCGTCTGAAGCAAGCGGGTCCCACCTTGCGCCCCGGCAAAGTGGAGGATTAGCCGATGCCGATGATCCGTGAAACGATCGTCACCACGATCGACGGCGAGGGTCGTGTCCACATCGCGCCGCTCGGAATCATAGCGGAGGGCGGGCGATGGATCCTGGCGCCGTTCCGGCCGTCGAAGACGCTCGACAATCTGCGCGCGGTTCCCTTCGCCGTCGCTAACCACACCGATGATGTGCGCATCTACGCGGGCTGCCTCACGGGCCGTCGCGACTGGGCGACCGTCGCTTGCGAGGAGACGCCGGCGCCGCGTCTGAAGGACTGCCTCGCCCACATGTCGCTACGCGTGGTCGACGTCGGCGAAGACGAGATGCGGCCGCGGTTTCGCTGCGAAGTGGTGCGCTCGGTCTCGCACGCGCCGTTCGCCGGATTCAATCGCGCGCAGGCCGCCGTGATCGAAGCCGCCATCCTCGCCAGTCGCCTGCATCTCCTGCCGCGCGACAAGATCGAACGGGAGATCGCGGCGCTGGAAATCGTGGTCGCAAAGACGGCGGGAGCGAACGAGCGAACGGCCTGGGACTGGCTGCGCAGCAAGTTCGACGCCCACTTCGCCGCGATCGACGCTGCGACACCCGGTGGATAGAACCATACGTTTGGTACCCGAGCGGAATGACCGCAACGGGGGGATAGCGGTCGTTCGGATTTGCATGGTTGTCGACCTGTCGACCGGGTCACAATTGTGCGGCTGCCTTGATCGAGTGAAATCGCGAAGAGCAAGATGATCGCGTTGCTGCATCGCACGATGCGCGCTCCCCGTTTTGGGCGCACCGAATGATTCTCGTGATGCTTATTGGCGACGTGAGTTTCGGCGCTCAGCGAACGGAAGCGGGCGCGATACCCCCGCCTCCGAGAAGCGCTCGAACACCGGCGATCGACCTTAGTTCTACTGAGTCAGTAATTGCGACGCGAGTGCGCTCGACGGCGAAAGTTGCGCAACCGGCCAGGGTTTAGCGGCCGCCGCACAAACGGCTGGCGCAAGCGTGGTGCCGGTCATTCTCCTGAGATTTGGTTCCCGATCTGCGTTGAGCTACACTCTCGCCGCGCCAGCGGAAAATGAGCGGAGAAAGAGGAAAAATGAGCGATGATCAGCGCAACCCGGTCGCGGCGGCCGCGGGTGAGTTCGACCGGACAGTGTTGCCGGTTGCCGAGCCCTCATATCCGCCAATCACCGAGCTTGACGCGCGCAACGCCAAAGCCCCGCCTCGGTTCGAGGTGAAGGCGCCGAAAGGTGCGCCCAACGTGGTGGTCATCCTTCTCGACAACATGGGCTTCGGCGACATATCGACGTTCGGAGGGCCGATCCAGATGCCGACGCTGGATCGTCTGGCCCAGACCGGGCTGCGCTACAACAATTTCAAAGTCCCCCCGTTGTGTTCGCCCAGCCGTGTGGCCTGCTTAACGGGTCGCAACAGCCATAGCGCAAACTTCGGCGTGATCTCGGAGATTGCCACCGGCTTCCCGGGGTACACCGCGGTGCGCCCCAGCAGCGTCACGAATCTGCCGGAGATCCTACGGCTCAACGGCTATAGCACCGCCATGTTCGGCAAGTGTCACGAGCTGGCGCCCTGGGAAGGCAGTGATGTCGGGCCGTTCGACCGCTGGCCGGTGCATAGCGGTTTTGAGAGGTTCTACGGCTTCATGTCCGGCGAGGCCGACCTCTTTCATCCTGTAATTTACGACAACATGACCAGGGTGGATATACACCCCGATGCCGATTACTACGGCAGTACTGACATCACCGATAAGGCGATCCTCTGGCTGCGTTCGCAGCGTTCGCTCGCCCCCCAAAAACCCTTTTTCGTCTACTATTCCGCAATTGGTACTCACGGCCCATTTCACGTGCCCGAGAAGTGGCGCGACCGGTACAAGGGCAAGTTCGATCAGGGCTGGGACCAGGTGCGCAAGGAAACGTTGGCGAGGCAGATCAAGCTGGGGGTCGTGCCCCCGGGCACCGATCTGGCGCCCAAGCCGCCAGGAATCCAGGAATGGGACGCGTTGACGGCCGACGAGAAGAAGGTCTTTGCCAGGTATATGGAGATTTACGCGGCCTTTGCGGAGGTGACCGACTACGAAATCGGGCGGTTTCTCGACGAGATCGAGACCCTGGGCGAAATGGACAATACGCTTATCTTCTACATCACCGGCGACAACGGTTCGGTCTTCCAAGGCGGCCTCAACGGCGCCTTCAATGAGTTGTCCGTGTTCAACGGGATACCAGAGCCCCTGGATGTTCCGCTGAAGCACTTCGATGAGATCGGCGGCCCCAAATCCCATATTTTGTACAACAATGGCTGGGCTTTCGCCGGCGCCACGCCCTTTGGTTGGGGCCACCAGGTAGCCTCCTACGGCGGGGTCTGCCAATCCATGGTGGTCCACTGGCCGAAGGGCATCGCGGAGAAGGGCGGCCTGCGTACGCAATGGACGCACATGACTGATATTGCTCCGACGGTGTTGGAGGCAGTTGGTGTGCCGGAGCCCGCGGTCGTCTATGGCGTCCAGCAGAAACCCCTCGAGGGCGTGAGCATGCTGGACACCTTGAATAACCCCGAGGCGAAGTCGCGGCACACCACGCAATACTTCGAGATGGCAGGCAATCGGGGCATCTACCAGGACGGCTGGTTCGCCACCACGGTGCACCGTCCGCCGTGGGAGCCGAAGCCGCGGGCTACGTTTGAGAACGACAAGTGGGAGCTGTACAACGTGGAGGAAGATTTCAGTTGTGCGCACGATCTTGCCGTGAAGTATCCCGACAAACTCGAGGAGCTAAAGCGGGTCTTTCTGGAAGAGGCCGTCAAGTACAACGTGCTTCCTCTTGATGACCGCGCTTGGGAGCGCTTCAACGCCGCTCTGGCGGGTCGTCCGGATCTGATGGAAGGTCGCACCGAGATAACGGTCTATGAGGGAATGAAGGGAATTCCAGAAAATGCCTTCATCAACATCAAAAACCGCTCCTTCGTGGTCACGGCCGACATCGAGGTCCCGGAGTCCGGCGCAGAGGGGGTGGTCATCGCCCAAGGCGGGGAAATGGGCGGCTGGAGCCTCTACGTCAAGGACGGCGCCTCCCGGTTTGCCTGGAACTTTCTCGGTCGCGAGATTTATAAGATCGCCGGCCTCGCTCGTCTGCCGGCCGGGCGGGTGACGTTGCGCTTCGAGTTTGCTTACGACGGCGGTTTGGGCGCGGGGGGTAACGGTGTGATCTTCGTCAACGGTGACGAGGTCGCCTCGGGGCGGGTCGAGCACACTCAGCCGTTCGCATTTGGCGCGGAAACGACGGATGTGGGCGAGAACCTCTATACGTGTGTCAGCGATGACTACGAACCAGGCAAGAACAGGTTCACCGGCAAGATTCACAAGGTGACCGTCCAGGTTGGAAAGTCCAACCTCAGCGAGGAGGCCCAGAGGGCTCTCGAAGAATTGCGTATGAATAAAGCGCTGTACGTCTGATCATGCCGTTGAGGAATCGGAAATGATCTCCCGGGTTCATCGGCGACCGCCCGGAAGGCTGCTTGCGCTGGCTATAACCCTCGACGTTACTGCTCTTGCCGGACCGAGGTAGCATGCTCCTGACGGTGGAAGCTGGTGAGCTATCGCAAGTGATAGCACACGCGACGGCGCCCGCCTTCGTGCTCGGCGCGGTGGCCAGCTTCGTCGCGGTCCTGCTCAATCGGATGACCATTCTCATCGAGCGCATCCGCAGCCTAAATGAAATCGCCGACGACGACGCTCGGAGCCATCTCAAGTCCGACATTCCCCGCTTGCGGCGGCGGGTCAAACTATTGAACAATGCAACGTTTTTAGCCCTGCTCAGCGCGCTTTGCACGGCGTCGCTGGTGATTGTCGCATTTGCTAGTGCGCTCTTCCGGCTAGAGCAGGCATACGGCGCCGCCCTGCTGTTCGCGTTGGCGCTCATCCTGCTGAGCGGATCGATTGTCCGATTTGGCCAGGAAGTAAAGATGGGGCTCAGTGAGGCCGATCATTACAGATAACCGGTTCTCGCTGGCGAGCAACGACACCTTGGATTGGGCGGAAGTGCGAGCCGACACAGGGCGAACGCGCCCGCTTCAAATGGGGCGATCGCGAGAAAGGCGCCGGCAAAGACGATTCGCCGCCCGCCGAAGCGCGCGACACCCCGCATGGAAGGGCGCTCAGAAGTTGTATGTCACGTCGAGTTCCGGCCCGTATAGGGTCTCTTGAAAGCGGAAACTGCCCGTTCCGATGTTGGCGGGGGACTGTTCGAAAGCGTAGAGCGCTCGGTAGCCCACGCTCGTCGTAAGCGACGGGTTCCACTTGTATCCGACCGCCGGGTATACCAACCAGGTCGCGCTGCCGCTGTAGCCGCCTGCATTCGCCTCGAGTTTGAGGAACCACTTGTCGTCGATTCGATAGCGGGCGTTCACTCCGACGATTTCGTCAGCCCAAGTCCTGCCTTGCGACGCGGTGCGCGAAAATCCGAGCACCGGCGACTGCAAATTAAGCGAACCGTTCACGTCGAAAACGCGGGCGCCGAGAGTTCCGTAGATGCTCAGATTGGGCGAAGCAATCGGCAGCCTCACGCCGCCGTAGACATCGAGGATCGTCTGGTTGATGGTCGCGTTCGCGTTCACGCCGCCAAAAGCACCGGGTCCGAAGGTCGAGCCCAACCCGAGGCGAACCCAAAAAAGGTTCGCGCCGACCATGAAATTGTCATTGTAGCCGACGACGGTAAACGGGGCTATGCCCTCGAGATGCTGAAGGATTTGGAAGAGGTCGGCGTGGACCGAGGAGGTCGGAAAATTGAGGACGCCGAGGTTGGCCGAGAGGCTCGGCGCCCAACCGTCCAACGTCGCCTCGAAATGCCAAGTGTCCGGCGCGACCGCCAGGGTCGGCGCCGGCGCGAGGTCGGCGGCGAAGACTGGCGCGGAAGTGGCGAGACCGACGCCGAGAAGAATCGCCCAAGCATATTTTCGCATACGCGCCCCCACCAATCCCATCGCCGCCGATTCGCGGTGTCGGTATCCGCACTTCCGCGTCAGACCACCAGCACCCGCCATGCTAGTGAATCCAAGCCCCCCAAGTGCTCACGTTCGACGGTTTTTGACAAGGGGATGGCAGTCAGACGCGCGCTCGCTCGGCCATTGCCTTTTCTGTGAAGACGACCGATGCGCTGTCGGGAGGAGGTAGGTGCGCAGCGCAAAGCGACGAATGAGACCCCAGAGGCCGCGCCGGTCGGTCACAGATCGCGATCGAAAAGATGGGTCAACGTCGACAGTCTTGACCAACCGATAATAGCTAATGACCGCAATGGGTCGACTCCCCGATGGCTTATCGCTCGTCGTGACTTGCCCCGAACGTCTCTGATGGGGGGATAGCTGCCGTTCGCAGCGAAAGGGGCGAGTATATCCGCCTCTATATTCTGCTTGCCGCTGTTTCAAATTAGATCGTTTTCGAGAACACCCCGTAACGGTTATGCCATTGGCATTCGTTTAGATTTATCTTAGCGTCCCCAGAGCTGACCGACACTTTGAAATGCGGCGGCCCTGCGAATGATAGTTAGTTCTTCGCGACCCACCGTAGGCACGACTGGAGGATGATCATGGCTAGCAACCCCAATCCCCCGACGGAAATCCAGACCCTTATTGACAATCACATCAACGGTTTCAACACCCAGAATATCGAGCTTTTCCTCGGCGTTTTTGGGGACACCGCCATCATAATTGATGGCATCGCGCCCTATCGCTGGTTGAACCCCAATGCTCCGGCCACTTGGCTTGCTGACGTAGAAAAGTGGCGTACGGACCTTGGGGTTTCGCACGAGCACCTGTCGTACGAAAATGGGGTTCTGGAACGTGGAGGGCACCGCCGCGTATGCCGTCATAGCGGGAACGCTCACGGTAACCATTAAGGGCCAAACTGTCGCTCGAACCGGCACCCTCGCATATACGTTTTCAAAGCACGGCGAGGAGTGGAAGATCGACGCGCAGGCTTGGGGGCGCACGTCGTAAGCATGCCACAACTCGTATTTTACGTGGAGGATAAATGCTGGATGTCATCAACCTTCGAGCACTTCAGGCCCCGCACTACTGCGACTGGTCGAGCATGTTCGAAAAAGCCGCCTTGAGCGTGAGCGCTTTCTTGATCTCCTCGCAACTCACGTAGGGATGCTCGCTGTATTCGAGGGTGCTCGGCCATTGGTGCTCACGGAAAAACCTGACTATGGACGAAGGATTGGTCGCGTAGTCCTTCGGCCATCCCTCTAGGGCCTCAAAAGCCGACTGGATGCCCGTCTTTCCGAAGAGCATAGAGGCGTCTTCGCAGTATTTATCGAAATCGGTATCGAAGATGCCCTGGTACATAAAGTAGCTCTCCCCGTTTAATTTTGAAGACCAGCCATCTCAAGTAGTGTGCATTGAGTACAGCGAGCGCGGCAGGATCGTCCGCGATTGCTTTCTCCACGGCCTTAGCATGGTTGGCTATGATCTGTTCCTTTCCGGGGATGACTTTTGCAATGTAGCACGCCGGAGTCTTGGGAAAGATCGGGCCGTACCTCCCGTTCTCCACCTTATCTTTAAAATATCCCCCCTCTGGGATCGCCATCGCGGCGGGCTTCGTCCAATCTTCCTGCGTTGGCCTGTTCGACATGATCTGCACCTTTCCTGGCATGCGTTTCCGTTCGGCCTGCGGGATCATCCTTATCCGCGGCCTTCGCTCCATGGCCACCAGCAGTGAATACGCGAGCGATAGGTTCACTGGGCCGCGCAAAATGAAATACGGCACGAGCGCCCCAGCGCCGAGACTAGCACAAACAGGCGACCAGAGTAGCCCGATGCAGCTAACGGAAGGCGGCCCCGAGCCTATTGCCCGAATGTCCGCAATGGTGAAGGGTTTCGGACGTCCGCGGCGCGGGAACGACGCGTGTGATTTTCTCCACTAAACCGATGAGGCGAGAACCGCGACCGCGACGGCGGGCGCGAAATGCGCCGCGGCTTCGCGCGCGGACGGCGCGGCGTCGACGAGGTCGCCGAAATGGAGATGGCGCCGCCCCAGGCGCCGGCTGAGTTCGCGCAAGACCTCGCAACCGATGCGGGCCGCGACGATCGCATTGCGGCGACACTCCCTTCAATTCCTTTTTACAGTCGCCGCCTTCGGGTCATGGGGTTCCGGGTTCCGGCGACACTTTACTAAACCCCTATTTGAATCGATCCTGCATGCGCGGTTCTCTCACTCGGAGCC
>JBAQGU010001116.1:0-6413 GCA_049287975.1 Roseiarcus sp. | reverse complement strand
GTACGGAAAAGGAGAAGTAGTGAAGCCGTTCGTCCCGCGAAAGGCGGCCTGAGTGTATGGAAAGGCGGATGCCTCGTTTCATCCAAGGGGATCGGCCAGAGGCCGGTGAGGAACTCGCAATGACGGTCTGGGCCTTTCGAATGTTCCCACGCCCCTCCGGCCGTCGGGAGCTCGAAAATGGACTTAGGCGACGGTTCGAATTGGCTGTTCGTTCCGCTGCAGATTCTCGTCGTCGATCTGCTGCTCGGGGCGGACAACGCCTTGGCGATCGCGCTCGCCTGCCGATCGCTGGCGCCCCAGGACATGCGGCGCGCCGTCACGATCGGCGTCGCCGGGGCGATCGTGTTCCGGCTCGTGATGACGGTTGTCGCCACCTCGCTTCTAGCGATCCCGCTCACCAAGATCGTCGGCGCGCTGGCGCTGACCGCCATCGCGATGAACATTTCGAGCGGCGGTGGGCTCGATGCGCCGGCGCCGATCCGAAGACGCGGCGCGGCGCCGGACCTGTGGTCGACGGCGGCGGTCATCGTCGTCGCCGACGCGGCGATGAGCCTCGACAACGTCGTAGCGTTGGCGGCGATCGCACGCGGCAGTTTCTGGCTGCTGGCGACCGGCGTCGCTCTAAGCCTGCCGATCCTCGGTTTTGGCGGCATGCTCTTGCACGAATTGCTGCGTCGCGCGCCGGCGCTGGTCGCATTGGGCGCGGCGTTGCTCGGCTGGATTGCGGGCGGCATGGCGATCTCGGACCCGGTGATCGCGCCCTGGGCCAACGCCAACGCGCCGGGTCTCGTCGCCATCGCGCCGGCCTTGGTCGCGGCCTTCGTGTGGCTGAATGGTCTCTTCGGCGTGAAAAAAGCCGCTCCAATCACCGCCCCCGAGCCGCCCGCACAGCCGGCGCCACTCGCGCCGCCGCAGGTCCCGCCCCCACCCGAGCAGCTCCTAAGACCCGCAACTCGCGCCGCCGCTCAGACTCGTGTTCAGACTCGTGCGATGATCGCCGGGGTGGTCATTCTCGCGATCGCTGCGGGCGCGTTTCTCGCGATGGTGGCCTATCTCGACAGCTATCTGACCCGGGGCGCGCCGGGCGCCGGAGCGGATGCATCTAGCCAAGCAGGCGCCTATCGGCCATGATCCCATCGACGCGAGAGGGAGCGCGATGTCAGAGGATGCGCAGCCTGCGGGGATTGTTCCGCGACCGCTGGAGCTCGATCCCGAGCGCGCGGGACGAGCCGGCCGGGCGCCCTACGCGATCATCGATATCGGGTCGAATTCGGTGCGGCTCGTGGTCTATGACCAGCTCGGTCGCGCGCCGTTGCCTCGTTTCAACGAGAAATCGCTCTGCCGCCTCGGCGAAGGCCTGGCCCAGACCGGCGCCATCAATGCGGACGGCTTTCGCCGGACCATCGAGGCGCTTCGCCGCTTTCGCGCCATCGCGGATGCGATGGGGGTCGCCAAACTCGACGTCACGGGGACCGAAGCGATCCGCCGCGCTTCCAATGGGCCGGCGCTCGCGGCGGCCATCCGGGCCGAGACCGGCCTCGAGGTCCGCATCCTGAGCGGGGCGGAAGAGGCGCGGTTCGCCGCGTTGGGGGTGATCTGTGGCTTCTTTCGTCCAATCGGGACTGTCGGCGACATGGGCGGCGGCAGCCTCGAAGTCACCGAAGCGCTGGACGATCACGTCGGCGATCGTTGGGTCAGTCTGTCGCTCGGCGCTTTGCCGGTGGAGGCGATGCTCGCCGAGGGGGCGCCGGAAGCCAAGCGTCGGATCGACGCCATCCTGCAAGAGAGCCTGCCGCCCGCGCTCGGCAGGCCGGTGTTCTACGCGGTCGGCGGCGGATGGCGCGCACTCGCCAACGCGCACATGCAAGCCGTCGATGCGCCCGTGAAAGTCGTTCAAGGCTATACGCTCGGCGCTTCGGAAGCCCGCGGGTTCGCCAAGTCGCTGTTGCGGCTCTCGCCGGCCAAACTCGCCGCGGCGCCGGGGGTGGCCGAACGCCGGGCGCGAACTTTGCCAGCGGCGGCGATGGTGCTGGATCGCTTGTTGAAGCGCCTCGCCTCGGAGCGCATCGTGTTTTCCGCGCTCGGCCTACGCGAGGGTCTCCTGTACTCACAGCTCGATAAATCCGAGCAATATCTCGATCCGCTGGTCGAGGGCGCGCAACTCATCGGGCTGCCGCTTTCCCGCGTACCCGATTTCGCGGCCGCGCTCGTGCCTTGGACGGCGAAACTCTTTTCCGGCGAGACGCCCGCGGAGACCCGGTTGCGGGTCGCAGTTTGCGCGCTCTCCGACATCGCCTGGCGCGATTCGCCGGATCTGCGCGCCGAGGAGAGCTTCCGCCGTGTGCTGCAATTTCCGTTCATCGGCATCGATCATCCGGAGCGGGGTTATCTCGCGACGGCGATCCATGCGCGCTATGCCGGCCGGCCCGACGCGCCCTGGCTCAGCCCGGCGATCGGCCTGCTGACGCCCTCGGCGCGCAGTCGTGCGCAGATTCTCGGCCGCGCGATTCTGGTGGCCTATCGCTTTTCGGGCGGCGTGCCCGCCGTGCTCGCGGGCGCCCGCCTTCAGATCGAGGCGGACTGCGTGCGGCTCGAAGTCGCCGCCGCCGCGCGCGCTCCCGACAGCGAAGCCGTCGGCGAGCGCCTCAAGCTGCTCGCCGCTGCGATTGGAGTCCGGCGAAGCGAAATCGTCGTGACTGCCGAGGCGCCCTAGAATATGGACCCGGGGCGACGGGCGGAATAAAGGTTTCAATTGGACCGCCGAGCTCTATCAATCTCCTCCGACAGGGCGAGATCGACCTCTCGGGCGCGGTTCAGGCGGCGCATGGTCTCGGCGAGATCCGGGCGGGACGCCAAGCGTCGGGCATAGATGCCAGCCACCGCCGCGCTGAGCCGGCCCTGGCGACCGAGAAGCTCGTCGGCGAAACCGATCATTCGCGAATTGGGCCATGCCTGCGGTCTGATCCGCAGGAGCCGATCGACGATGGCGTCCTCGCTCTCGTGCGGAAACGCCTGCGTCAGTATCATCGTCATGGCCGCGGTGGAGCGGGAGATGCCTGCGTGGCAATGGATCAAGAGATGGCGAAGATCCGCGCCTACATCACGGCCGAACGCCAAGATCGTCTCGATGTCCGTCCTGTCAGGCAGGACGACCCCGGGGCGGGGCTCGATCTCATCGTGAAAATACAGCGTCGTGCGCAAGTGGGGATCGAAAGCGCGGAACGCCGCTGGTTCCGGCCACTCCGGATCGAGAATGGATAGAATATGGCTGACGCCGTTGGCGCTGTGGTCGTCGAGTTCTTCGAGGCCGCAGATGGTCAGTACGGAGAAGGCGGGCGCGTTCATGACGGCGTTGGTATCACAAATTGGGGCTCGAGCGCCAAACGCTGGCGACTTTCAGCTTCGTCATACGCGGGCTTGATCCGCGTATCCAGGGCCGACCTCCGCGAGATGATCACGGAAGGCGCCGCCTGGATGCCCGGCTCGGTCCCTCGGGGAGGGCATGACGGGCTGCGGAGCCCCCGTCCCCCATACGTATTGGGCGTCGGCTCAAATCTCCGACGGCCAGCCTGCCGACTTCCGCCAGAACCTGTTCGCGCTCGTCGTCCGGCGCCGCGGATTCCGCGTAATACGCGGTCACGATGAGCGGGCCGCGGTCGGGCGGCCAGACGACCGCGATGTCGTTGGTCGCCCCGGCGCCTCCCGTTCCCGTCTTGTCGCCGACCCGCCATCGCTTCGGAATTCCCGCGCGCAATCGCTTGTCGCCGGTCTTGTTGGAGATGACCCAATTCGCCAACTTCTCGCGGGACGGCGCGGACAGCGCCTCGCCGAGCACGAGCTTGCGGACGTTTTCCGCCATCGCAGCCGGCGTCGTCGTGTCTCTCGGATCGTCGATTTTCGCCTCGTTCAATGCCGTTTCGATCCGATCGAGCCGGGTGACATCGTCGCCGAGCGCGCGCGTCCGGCTCGTGAACCCCGCCGGCCCGCCGAGGGTCTCGAGAATGAGGTTCGCCGCGGTGTTGTCGCTCAGCGTCAGCGCCGCCTCGCAGAGCTCGCCCAGCGTCATTCCCTCGCCGACATGTTTTTCCGTGATCGGGGAGTAAGTGACGAGATTGTCCTTCGCGTACGGGATGCGCCTCTCGAGGCTGTCTTCCCCGTGATCGATGCGTTGCAGGACGAACGCGGCGGCGAGGAATTTGTGCGTGCTGCACATCGCGAATCGTTCGTCCCGGCGATGTTCGACGCGGCGGCCCGTCGCGACGTCGAGCACGCAGACCCCGAGCCGGCCGCCATGGGTCTTTTCGAGATCGGCAAGGCTGGCTCGAAGCTCGTCGGGATTCGTCTGCGCGAGAGCATTTCGGCACGCGAGAAACGGAGCGACGAGAAGACTGCGAAGGAGGAGTCCGCGACGTGAGATCAAGGTAGTCGTTTCTTCGATAGCTTACGCGCCGAGGCTTGGGGCATATCAAGGAGGCTTGGCGCAATCAAGCCGGCGACGCTCAGGGAAATCTACACGTTCGCCACTACCGCTTCCCTCGCCTGCGCCGCCGCATGTTGAGCGCCTCCACCGCGCCGGAAAATATCACGGCGGCATAGATGTAGCCCTTGGGCACGTGGACGCCGAAACCGTCGGCGATCAACACCATGCCGATCATCAGGAGAAAGCTGAGCGCCAACATCACGAGGGTGGGATTGGCGGCGATGAAGCGCGACAGCGGCGCTGCCGCCACGAGCATCAAGACCATCGCGACGATGACGGCGATCGCCATGATCGGGATATGGTCGGTCATGCCGACAGCCGTGACGATGCTGTCGATCGAAAAGACCAGATCCAGCGCGATGACCTGGACTATCGCCGAAAAGGCGCTCCGGACCGGCGCCGGCGCCCGCTCGGCAGCGTCGTGCCGGGCCTCCACATGCTCATGAATCTCCCGCGTCGCTTTCCATACCAGGAACAGTCCACCGCCGGCCATCACCAGATCGCGCCAGGAAAAGCCGTGCTCGAAGACCGAAAAGAGCGGCCTCGTGAGTTCCACCAGCAACGCGAGTGAACCGAGCAGCAGCAGCCGAAAGATCAACGCGACCCCGAGACCGATCGTCGTCACCAATTGCCGCCTCGATTCGGGGACGCGGCTGGTCAGGAGCGCGACGAAGATCAGGTTGTCGACGCCGAGCACGATCTCCATGGCGATCAGCGTCGCCAACGCGACCCAGGCCGCCGGGTCGAGCGCCAGATCGATCAGGTTCGCCAAGAAATAACACCCTTTCCGGAGGGGATCTAGCAAGCGCTCGCATTCCAGCGCTGCAGTCTTCACGCCCGATCTTGACGCGCGCATCCGTGGCCGACAATCCCGAGATAACTACCCAAGGCGCCGCGTGTCTTGCCTGGCTCGGGTGGGCGTGCTGCGACTCGTTTGTTTTTCTGACTATGGCGCCCCGTTCAAGCCGGGATCTTCGCCAACTCCTCCTCGACCTGCGCCAGCCTCTCCTTGCCGAAGAACATTTCCTCGCCGACGAAGAAGGTCGGGATGCCGAAGGCGCCACGACGGGCGACGGCGTCCGTCGTCTCGGCGAGGCTCTGTTTGACCTCCGGGAGCTGGGCGTCCTCGAGCAATCGCGTGGCGTCGAGCCCGGCTTCCGCGGTGCGGCGCTCGAGCACTTCCTTGTCGTCGAGTTTCAACCCTTCTTCCCAAAGGCCTTGCAAGCCCATTTCGAGATACGCGGCCTCTTCGCCTCGCAGACGCGCGGCGACGAGGCCGCGCATCAGCATCAGCGTGTTGACCGGGAAATGCGGGTTCATGCGGAATTTCGTCAGCCCATGCTTGGCGATGAAGCGTTTGATCTCCAACTTTTCGTACTCGACTTTGCCCTTGACGCCCGCGAACGCGACCAAGGGCGGCCGATTGTCGGTCAGCTTGAAAAGGCCGCCGAGCAGACACGGCGTAATCACGAGCTCGGCCCCGGTCCGCGCCAGGATCGGCGGCAGCACGCGATAGGCGAGATAGGCGTTCGGGCTCCCGAAATCGAAAATGAATTCCAGACGCTTGGTCATCGCGGTTCACCACTTTTCCGACCACGGCCGCAGATCCAGCTCGAAAGTCCACGCGCTCCGCCGCTGACCATGCAGCCAGACGTAGTTGCGCGCGATTTCCTCCGGGTCGAGGATTTCCTCGCGCGCCAGACGTTCGGCCGCGTCGGGCGCAACGCCGCGCGCGAAAACTCCGTCGATCATGCCGTCGATCACGACATGCGCGACATGCAGGCCCTGCGGCCCCAATTCCCGCGCGAGGCTCTGGGCCAGCGCGCGCAACGCGTGCTTGGCGCCCGCAAAAGCGGAATATCCGGCGCCGCCGCGCACGCTCGCGGTGGCGCCGGTGAACAGGATCGAGCCGCGTCGGCGCGGCGTCATGACC
>JBAQGU010001115.1:0-3798 GCA_049287975.1 Roseiarcus sp. | reverse complement strand
GAAAAAATCATCCCGCTTGCGAGCCGTCCCAGACTAGCTAAGGTGAGGGGAGACCCGTGCCAAAGCGAAGGCTGACGGAACGTTGGCAAGCGCCAGGTGCAACTCGCCGCGCCGCCGCAAGAACCGCCACCAATAGTTTCTTCCCCCCTCGTCGCTCTGTCGCATTCGTTGCGGCCGCACATGAACGTCAACCACCGATAACAAATCCGCCCAGTCTTGAGCGACTGGCCACGGATAGTCCGCAAAAACAACTCCCGACCTCAACTTCGTGCGCAGGGTTTCGTCGGTGAGCAGATGCCAGGGGTGAGTGGCCTTCGGATCTCCTTCAAGGAAAAATCCTCAAAGTCAATAGCATATCGATGGTGCGCATGAGACGGTGAATTGTGACCGCTTCGCCGCCTATATATGGTTTGACGCGCCCGGAATTGCGCGTGTCCTTGGCGATCAGCCGCTTCATTTCGTCGATGGACTCGGCCTCACCCTTCGCGGAGGCGGCATCGTCGAATGTGAAACCCATGCCGAGCAAACACGATCCAATATAGGCTTTGCCTTCGTTCGCCGTTAGCGAGTTTGGAGCGTCATCGAAGTCGCCGGCGACGAGATAGGCTGAGACACGCGGGAGTTGCTGCCGGTTGAGAAAAACCGGCGCAATCTTCGTTCCTCTTCCGACATGCACGACCGAAACGATGACCGCCGCGCCTTCGTTCGGCCACTGGTAGCGCTTCGTGGCGCGAAAAATATGGCCGCCTTGACGCAACAAGATTGCAAGACCCGTCGCGCGCGTGTCACCTTGACCAATAGTGTTCGTAGCGATCAGACCGAGCGCACCACCGTCGCAAAGTAGCCCGAAGGAACGACGAAGAAATGAGCAACTAGGTCCGCGTTGCCATGCGAACCCTCATGCTGCGTTTGGAGCCATTGTAAATAGCGTTTGCCGGAGGAGGCGGAAATCGTGTTCTTGCCGGCGGGTTGCCGACAGCCGTGCCGAACCCGGGATTCTCCCTCGCAAATACCTCCGGAAACTCGATCTCCCAGTGAAACGGCCGCCAACCGTGTTCGGCCCGGAACGCGTCGGCCTCGATGCGCAGCCGATCCCAATCCGAGTTCAGCGAACCTGCGATCCAGCTTTCGACCTTCTGCCGCTCCGTCTCGCGCTCGCGCGGCTTGTCCGCGGAGAAGAACGCGCCGATCACAGCATCGCCCACGATCCGCGCCGGCTCGCTCGCGTCCAAAACGCGCGAGTAACGCGCCGCCTGCGCCTCGATCAGAACGTCGTCGCTCGCGTTGCGGATCGCCTCGCGGCCTTCGCGTGCGCGCTCCACCGCTTGCCGGATCGTGTCGCGGAATAGCGGCGGCCCCGGGTTTCGACGAATCCCAATGCGCAGCCGCAATCTCCGAGCGCGTCAGGCCAACCAGGCTGTCGCGGGCCTTTAGAGCGTGATCGAGGAAGGTGAATTCGTGGTCGCGCGCCAGCGTCACCAGCCAAAGCGAAAGCCGCGCGAGGTCGACCGCCATGGGGTTCATATCGACGCCGCAAAGGCATTTTTGCGCGACGAGACGGCGGGCGTGAAGAGCCCCGTCCTCGTCGGGCGGAATGTGCGGCTTGTCCGCGCCGTAAATATTCCAGGCCTGCTCCAGCCGCGCGCCGATCTGACGTAAGCCTCGACGAGAAAGGCGCCGGAGCCGCAGGCAGGATCTAGCACCTTCAACGACAGCACCGCGTCCGGCGAGGCTTTTTCGCCGAGGCGAGCGAAGGCCGGCTCCAGCGCGTGGGGCACGATCGGCTCCGTCAGCGAGCGCGGCGTATAGTGCGAGCCGGAACGGCGGCGCTCTTCGGTCGGTTGCAGATAGGGCGCGCCGGGCCCGATCGGCGTGGCTTTGGGCGACGCGCGATCGTCAACAAGGGCGCCGAAGGCTTCGACGCACACGGCGACATTGGCCGCTTCCTTCACTCCCTTGGCCTGCTTCGCGGAAAGCTTGATCGAGCGGTCCTTCAGCCATTTCTGCCGGTCGTTCGGCTTTTGCTTAAGCAACGCATCAAGGCCTCCAAAATTCGGCAGTTTCTTATCGTCGCGCAGCGCGATCATCCGCTCCGTCGCGCGTACCGCAGTAAAACACATCACGGCTTCGTAGATCGAGCCCGATCGATTCGACGTCGAGTGACCGATAGGAAAGCCGCTCGCGGATCTTCTCGCCCGAAAGACTGCGACCCTCGACCGTCATCAGCCCATGCAGGATCCGCAGGATCGTCCCGTCGGGCACCGGTAGCACGGCGGCGTCGGCGCGGGCGCTGCCCTTGTCGCGACCTTCCAGGAACTTGAAGGCGTCGGGATCGAACAATTTGCCGCCGCGCCCAGTCACCCAATTGGGATGCCCGCCATGGATGAGGCGGAAAACGGCGAGGAGCTGGCCCCAGCCGCCCCGCCGCTCGTCCATCGTATCCGGGTTCAACGCCTCGTCGACGGTCAGGCGCGCATAGAGCGTCTTGATCGAATAACCGTTCTCCCAGAGTTGCTTCAGGCTGGGATCGGAGGCGGAGGGCAAGAGATCGCGATCCTCGGCGTAGAGCAGGAAGACCAGCCGCATCAGGCAAGTCAGCAGGCCTTCGTACAGATGATGCGCATCGTGTTCAGCGAGCGCCTCGATCCGCTCTGGCGCCGCCCGATGCAGGCCGCGCAGCTGTTCGTAGAGCGCGGCGAGCACCTGATTGGACAACTTCTCCGAGACTTTATCCTGAGCCTCGCGCGAGGCCTCCAGCAGCGCGCGCAGCCGCGCCTCGGGCGCCCCGGTGAAGAACGCGTAGCGCCCGAGGCACAACTTGAGGCCCGCCAGCATCGGCCGGCCTTCGACCCGGCCCAACGCCGCGAGCGGCCAGGACAGCCAGCCCGCCGTTTCGCCGCGCGGCGCGTAGACGAGCCGCAGCGTGTTTCGCGCGACCAGAATGCCGACGCCGACATTGGTTTCCCGCAGCAGGCGCTCCAGCCGTTGATGCGGGCTCGCCTCCAATTTCCCCGCGGCGAACTGGTGGCGACCGTCCGCGTCCAACCCCGGATGCAGCATGACGAGGGCCTGGGCCGGCACGCCCTCGGGCGCCGCGCCGTTCCACAGCACCGCCATGGCGGGCGAGAGCAGCGTTTCGTGTTCGGGAACGACGGCGTTCAGCTGGCTGTCGACCGCCGGCCCCCTGGGCTACCGGCGACGAGCTTGGCGGCCCAGCCGAGCGCGGCCTCGAAAAACCGCCAGGGGTCATGCGGTTCGAGAAGCCGGTCATCCTCGCGCTTGTCGTCCGGGTCGAGACCCAACGCTTTCGCGGCTTCGTCAGTGTCGATCGGCGTCTGCCGAATGGGCGACAGTCCTTTTTCGCGCAAAACCGTTCGCGCCGACCACTAATAACCGTTCGGGCTGGAGATAATTCAGCCATTCCGCCGTTTCGTCCTGACGCGCATGATAGGTCATGGGTCCTGCTCAGTTCGTTGCGGGCCAGAGATAGACGAAAGCTCGGGCCCCCGCGTCGACCGTCGCACCCCCCTCTCCCGCTCTTCGCGGTGAGGGTTTTGCCGCAAGACGAAACCCGGCAAGACCCTCATCCGGCGCTTCGCGCCATCTTCTCCCGCAAGGGCGGGAGAAGGGATTTGTACATTCTGTACATTCTTGCCACTTGTCAGGTAACCGGAGTAGCATCGGCGGACATTTCAAAAATCCGCGCCCTGACGTGGCGCGCCTGGGAGTGTCGCGCCATGACGGAGTTTCGCACCGATCGCCGATCCCTGCTGCTCGGCCTCGCGCTCGCGCCAGCCG
>JBAQGU010001114.1:0-4174 GCA_049287975.1 Roseiarcus sp. | reverse complement strand
GTATTCGCTGCAATTCTCCAACGGCCCGAAATCGCTGGTCGAGAACAACAACTTGACTATCGGCAATCAAAGCTCCAACAGCGACTCGAGCCGCGCCGGTCAATTCGACAATTCGCAAGGTTATGTCGGTGTTAGCAATACTACGTACGGAACGTTGACTGTCGGGCGTCAAAACGCTTTCAGCGACGAAATCCAATACAAGTACGATGCAAACGGCGGTGATTACGCATTTTCTTTGATTGGTAGCTCGTCCACTTATCTCAATGGCGTGGGCGATACCGAAACGGCCCGATACAACAGTGTAGTCAAATATCTAGTCTATTACAACAACTTCCACGCCGGCGCCCTATGGCAGTTCGGCGGCTACGAGCTGGGCAACGGTTCGGACGGCGCCTTTCAGTTCGAGGGCGGCGGCGACATCGGTGGTTTTTCGTTCGACGCCATCTATAGCTACGCGAGAGATGCGGTTTCGCTCTCCGCCTACAGCGCCGATCCGCTTCCAAAGGGCGTCACCCAGGACGACTTGAAGGCGACGCTGGCCGACATCAGCGGCGTGATATTGGCCGGCAAGTACACCTACCAGCAGGTGACGCTTTATGGTGGTTACGAATTTGCCGTTTTCATGCCGCCGAGCTACGATTACCCAGGTGGCTTTGGATCGTTGGGTGACTACACCGTGCTGCCCAGCGGGGTGAACTCGACGGCCTACATCGACAACAAGCAGTTGCAGGTCGCGTGGACGGGCGTGAAATATGCGGTTCGCAGCGATCTCGACATATCCGGCGCCTATTATATCGCCCATCAAAACGACTATCGGCCTCCGGGTGCGAAATCCACGGTCTGTGGGCCCAACACCATAGCCGCGGTGCCGGGCGCGAGTCCGCAAGGTTCCCTCAATACCTACTGCGCGGGCAACTTGCAGGCGGTCTCCTTCCTCATCGACTACCGCCCGCTCGAGCGCCTCGACGTGTACGGCGGCATGCTGTACTCGATCGCTTCGGGCGGCATCGCGAGCGGGTATATCCACAGCAACAATTTCGCTCCCACCGTCGGTGTGCAACTGAGCTTCTGACAAGCCGCGGCCCCACCCTGCAATCGAAAGGGAGAAACCTGAACGTTGGATCGAATCATTTATTCCGCGCCGTCGCTTTAGCGCGTCTCACGCTCGGACCGCCGACCAAGCCGAACCTGCGCGGTTGACAACCTCATCCACAGGCGTCGACTGCCGCCGCAGCTTTTATTTTCGGGGCAGCGGCGCCCGATTGGGCCAGCGGACGATGTGATCGGGCCAGTCCTCTTGCGGCACATCGTCCTCTGACGCGGCGACGCGCTCGCGTACGGACACGCCCGCCTCGTGAACCGCGTCGGGCGAGCCGGAGACCAAGGGATGCCACCAGGCGAGATCTCGCCCTTCGGCGAGCGTTCGGTAGGCGCATGTGACGGGAAGCCACGAAAGCGCACGCACCGATTGCGGCGTCAATTTCACGCAATCCTTTACCCGCTGCTGCCGACGCGAATAGTCCTTGCATCGGCACGTTTTGCCGTCGAGCAGCGCACAACTGAGGTCCGTGTAATGGATTTGGCCGCTTTCGTCTTCCTCGAGCTTGACCAGGCAACAGCGCGCGCAACCGTCGCACAGGCTTTCCCACTCGCTCGCCGACATCTCCTCCAAGGTCTTGGTCCGCCAGAATGGAGGCGGCGCCTGGGATCGTTCGCTCATTGCAACTCCGCTTCCCGGCCGCCCAGCGCCGCGCCGGAGCGGCGTGGCGGCCCTCGGCGCGGAACTTGCGCCCTTTCGCGGCGTACCTCGCCCCGTTTCGTTTTGGCGCCGCGTCGGGCCGGCTGGCACGCTTGGCGCGACCGCGATCGCGCGTCAAGCTGTTTGCGGTGCTCGAGAATGTGTTAATTAGGGACGCGGCGGTCGCGGCCACGGGCAGGCTTTCGGAGTAGCGGTGTCAGAAGGTCGAGAACAGTCCCGGTTTCGTAAGACGGTGGCGCGTCTTCTGCTGGCGTTCGATTCGTTCGTCGATTCGTCGATGTACGATGGGCAGCGGCGAGCGATCCGGACGCTACAGGCGATCGGCGCGCTTTCCGACCGCTTTCGCCTCGCCGGGCTGGGAAAATTCGCGGTCGAATTCGCGTGCGAGGGCCTCAACGTCGGCATCGTCGGCTTGATTTTCGCCCTTGCGCTGGCGCAGCCGGCGTTCCGGGACACCAGCGACGAGGACTGGCTGAAGCGCACGGATCTGGCGGTGACGTTCCTCGATCGCTATGGCGCCGAAGTCGGGCGGCGCGGCATCAAGCATGACGACGCGATCCCGTTCGACGAACTGCCCGACCATTTCATCAAGGCGGTTCTCGCCACCGAGGATCGGCGCTTCTTCAGCCACTTCGGCATCGACGTGATCGGGACGCTGCGCGCGCTCACCGTCAATGCGCACGCCGGAGGCGTCGTGCAGGGGGGCTCCTCGATCACCCAGCAGCTCGCCAAGAATGTGTTCCTGACCAACGAGCGTTCGATCTCGCGCAAGATCAAGGAAGCGTACCTCGCGCTCTGGCTCGAACATCATCTGACCAAGAAACAGATCCTCAGCCTCTATCTCGATCGCGCCTACATGGGAGGCGGCGCGTTCGGCGTGCAGGCGGCGGCGCAATATTACTTCGGCAAGTCCGCCCGCGACATCAATCTGGCCGAGGCGGCGATGCTCGCCGGGCTGTTCAAAGCGCCGACGAAGTACTCGCCGAACGTCAATCTGCCGGCGGCGCGCGCGCGGGCCAACGACGTCTTGAGCAACCTCGTCGACGCCGGCTTCATGACCGAGGGGCAGGTTTATGCGGCCCGGCGCAATCCCGCGACCCCGGTCGATCACACCGAACATGGCAGTCCCGATTGGTATCTTGATTTCGCCTACAACGAGGTCAAGGCGCTCGCCGAGGAGGGGAAGCTCGGCGACGATCGCGTGCTGGTCGTGCGAACCGGTCTCGACTCGAACCTGCAGCTCAAGGCAGAAGGCGTCATCGAGGATGAGCTGCGCGTCAACGCGCCGGCCTTCCACGCGCATCAGGCTGCGACAGTGGTCGCGGAGACCAACGGCCTCGTGCGCGCGATCGTCGGCGGGCGCGACTATGGCGCGAGCCAGTTCAATCGCGCGACCGACGCGCTGCGGCAACCCGGATCCTCGTTCAAGATCTTCGTCTATCTGACGGCGCTGATGACGGGAAAGTACCACGCCGCCACGCCGATCGACGCCTCGAGCATCTGCATCGGCGACTATTGCGTGCATAATTATGACGGCGAGAGCGGTGGCGCGATGCCGCTCTACAGGGCCCTGGCGCTATCCTTCAACACCGCCGCGATCCGCCTGTCGGTCAAGATCGGCGAGGCCTACTGGCCGCCCAAGCAGAGCTACCACCTCGCCAAGATCGCGACGCTGGGGCGCGCCAAGATCGTCGAGACCGCGCGCGCGATGGGACTGACGACGCCCTTGACGGACACGGTTTCGCTGCCCGTCGGGGCCGACGAGGTCAAGATGATCGACATGGTCGGCGCGAATGCGATTCTCGCCAACGGCGGCAAACGCGTGACGCCCTATGCCGCGATCGAAATCCGCAATTCGAGCGGCGCGCTGATCTATTCTCACGACGTCAATGGACCGCGGCCGGTTCAGGTAATGCCGGCCGACAAGATAGCCGAGATGAACAATATCATGACGCATGTCGTGACCGAAGGAACCGGCCGCGCCGCGCAAATCCCCGGCCTGGTCATCTCGGGCAAGACGGGGACGACGAACAATTCGACCAATGCATGGTTCAACGGCTTCACCGGCAACCTCGTATGCAGCGTCTGGTTCGGCAACGACGACAATACGGGGATGCAGAAGATGACCGGCGGCGAATTGCCCGCCCAGAGCTGGAAGCAGATCATGGCTTACGCGCACCAGGGTCTCGAAACGAAGCCGCCTTTCGGCGTCGCGGCGCCGGCGCCGGGCGCCGTCGCGCAAATTTCCTCAGCGCCAGTTGCGAAAACGGGCGCCGGGATCGTCGAAGTGACGCCGCGGGGCCTCGCGCCTCGCTCAACCCAGATCATCCTCGAGATTGGCGAACTCGCGCGAACCGCCCGCAATCGGCTGGCGGCCGCGGATCCGCCCATCGTCCGCTCGACGCAGGCGAATGC
>JBAQGU010001113.1:0-8443 GCA_049287975.1 Roseiarcus sp. | reverse complement strand
GCGAAGAAATGTTCGATCTGCTTCAGCGTGATCTCAGGCAAATCAGTGAAATTGGCGACTTTGGCGTAGCGCTGCGTCAGCTTTTCGGTGGGAACCGCGAGCAGCTTTTCGTCGCCGCCGCTTTCGTCCTCCATCAGCAATACGCCGACGATCTTGCACCGCATGACGGCGCCCGGGATGATAGCGCGCGTGTTGGCGACGATGACGTCACAAGGGTCGCCGTCGTCAGAAAGCGTGTGTGGAATGAAGCCGTAATTTCCGGGATAGCGCATCGAGGTATAGAGAAAGCGATCGACCATCAACGCGCCGCTCGCTTTGTCCATCTCGTATTTGATCGGCTCGCCGCCGATCGGCACCTCGATCACCACGTTGACTTCGTCGGGGGCGTTCGGGCCGATGGAGATCGCGTCGAGATTCACGTGGCGCCTCATTAAAAAATCGGCTCGCAGGGAGCGGGCCGGCTACGGCTCGCTCAGTCGAAGCCGAACGCGACCCGCTCGCGCGTCTCGGCGCCAAATCTCTCCGGGGCGCGCCGGACGACCCGACCGCCCAGGCGCCGATAGAACTCCAGCGCCCGATCGTTGCCGGCGAGCGCCCAGACGACGAAAGACAAATAGCCATGCGCGGCGAGGTCGCTGCGCGCCGCGTCGAACATGCGCCGGCCGAGGCCCGCGCCCTGGTATTCCGGCGCGAGATAGAGCTCGAAAATCTCGCCGCTATAGGCGAGCGCCGGCATTCGATTGCGCCCATAGCTGGCGTAGCCCGCCACCGTTTCCGAGAAATCCAGCACCATCAGGCGGGTGCCGCCGACGATCGCCTGGCGCCACCAGGCGGGCCCGCGCCGCGCGATCATCCGCTCCAGTTCGCGGCCGGGAATCACGCCCTGATAGGCGTCGCGCCACGCGGCGTCATGAACGCGCGCGATCTGAACCTCGTCGCCGTGACGCGCAGTGCGGATGGATATGACGGCCTCGACCATGAAGCGAAGTTACGACCGCCTGCGCCTGCCCCGCAAGGCCTTGACAGACGGCTGTGCGCGTTTTTTTTTCGAGTCGGCGTTCTCCGGCGAATTCCGACTCTGGCTGGGCCATCTAAACGTCGGAATTAACCGTTTCGGGCCGTTTCGGGTTAGAGGGAGGTTCTGATTTCGAATCGGGAGCGAGCGATGGGTTTGTGGGCGTCGGCGACGCGCTTCGGGCGGGCGTTCGGAATCGGCGTTTTGCTCCTCCAGTCTGGACCGGCCACGGCGGCGAACGCCGACGTCCTGCACGCGGTCTACAGCGTCTCGTTGATCGGATTGCCGATCGGCGTGGCCAAGGTCACGGCCAATGTCACGCCGACAAGCTACGCCGTCGACGCGAGCGCCAGGCTCTCGGGGCTCGCGACGCTGATTTCCAATTCGCGCGGCGCCTCGATAGGCAAGGGCGCCATCGTATCCGGCCACATCGTGCCCGCATCGTTCGCGACCGTTGCCACGAGCTACAATGTGACGCGCACGATTCGAATGGCGCTCGCGGGGAATACCGTCACCGGGATCGATATTCAGCCGCCGTTCGACGACAGGCCGGATCGCGTTCCGTTAAGTGAAAAGGACAAGCGGGGCGTCGTGGACCCGGTCGGCGCCTTCATCATCCCCGCACCCGCCGGGTCGCCGCCGACCTCGCCCGCGGCCTGCAACCGCACGATTCCCGTGTTCGACGGCTACACCCGTTTCGACGTGGCCCTGACCTATGTCGGGCAGCGCAAGGTTTCCGCCAAGGGCTATTCCGGGCCTGTCGCGATCTGCGCGGCGCGCTACGTCCCGATCGCGGGCCATCGGCGCGACCGTCCAGCGACGAAATTCATGACGGAGAACAAGGACATCGAGGTCTGGCTGGCGCCGGTCGGCGACGCGAAGGTGCTGATGCCGTTCCGCATCTCATTGCGGACCATGGTCGGCACCGCCGTGGCGGAAGCCTCCGAATTCAGCGTCGGGGACAAATAGCGGGAACGCCTCCACCGGGGAAGGTGGACGAGCGAAGCGCGGCCGGATGAGGGGGGTCGAGCGGAGAGCGCGACGGGGAGGATTCGCCGGGATTCCAATTCGGTTTCGTTTGTTTTCAAGGGTTTGCAGGGAGGAAAAGTTTCCCTCCCCCCAACCGGCGTCCGCGACGCTTGGACCGCCGCATTGCGGTCGCGAACGTGAGCCCTCGGGAGACCGCACCGGCGCGTGACATCCGCCCGCGCGGGTGCCGCTCGATCGCGCTATCTCGGCGATCCGCGACAGCCGCCTCGCGCGGTCGACGGCTCGGCCCGCCGGCGCCGGTCTCGGCGTGGCGGCGGGATTTCTGGGACAGCATGTCACGGCGGATTCTCGTCATCGGAGGTCGAACCAAGAGGATAGCATGAATCCATATTTTCAGAAACAATAACTCGTAATTTCGAAAGTCGCACCGCGGAAGAGCTTTCGGATCAGTCAGATAAGCGAGTATGTTCAAGCGCTACATCGCCGTTCTGTTCGACGCGGCCATCGACGCGATCGACCGCAGGACTGTGAGAAAGTGTCGAGCGTCGGCGGTTTTGACCATCGGTCGACATGACGAGCGCGCGATGCCTCCTTTCCACTGGGAGGCCGCCAGGTTGCCCTGCGCCTGAAGGTCTCCTACGATCCGCCGCGATGGCAGGGAGGCGGCCGTGCCGAATTGGATCGCTCTCTTTTTGGTTTGGGTTGGCCTAGCGACGTCGGCACTCGCGGAAAACCGCGCCCTGGCGACGTCGGCGCCCGCGGAAAACCGCATTGCCCTCGTGATCGGCAATGATCGCTACGACGACCTTTCCGAGCCGGAGCAGTTGCACAACGCCGTCAACGACGCGCGCGCAATGAAGAAGGCGCTGGAGGGCCTGAATTTCCAGGTCGACATCGGCGAGAATCTCGACCGGAACCAATTCATTGACAAGGTGTCGGACTTCAGCGCCCGGTTGCAACCGGGTGACATAGCGTTCTTCTTCTACGCAGGCCATGGCGTCTCGTTCAGCGGCGCCAACTACTTACTGCCGCGCGATGTTCCCTCGCCTCGTTCCAACGGGCGCGACGAAGAGAACAGGCTGGCCGATCACGCCATTGCGGAAACGCGCATCGTCGAGCGCATTCGGCCCGCGGATACGGGTGTCGCGGTGATCGTTCTAGACGCCTGCCGCGATAATCCTCTCGTCCCTCCTGGCGGCCGTTCGCTCGGGCAATCGCGCGGTCTGGAGCCTCCCCCGCAGACGCGCGGCGTTTTGACGCTTTACTCTGCGGGCGCGGGCGAGAAAGCGACCGATATCGGCGAGGGAGATTCCCTCTTCACCGGGGTTCTCGTAAAGGAACTCGCCACGCCCGGGCTCGGCCTGCGAGAACTCGCGTTCAACACCCAGAGCGAAGTAGCCCGACTTGCTGCCAGCCTTGGCCTTGTTCAGGAACCCGCCGTGTATTCGCAGATCATCGGCGATGACGTCTATCTCGCGGGCCCGCCCAAGTCGGCCGTTCCGTACGACGAGACGCTCGCGGCGATGATCGACGCCGCGACGAGCGCCGACTGGCTTACGCCGTTGATCGCAGGCCTGCCCGAAGGACCGCTCAAGGAGCGGGCGAAGGCGCGGGCGGAAGCGTTGAAGAAGGCGCAGGCCCCGGCTGCGACGCCGGAGCCGCCGAAGCCGTCTCCGAGCCAAGTAGTCGTTTCCGATGAAGCCGTGATGGCGCAGATCGATGAAGCCAGAAGCGCGGATGCCCTTGAGCTATTAATCGCGAAGTTGCCCGAGGGGCCGCTGACGGAGCGGGCAAAAGCTAAAGCCGAGGCGTTGAAGAAAACACAGGTTGCTACTTTGCCGCCTAAACCTACGCCAACTTCCCCGAGCGATGAGAAGCCTACGGATTCTTCCGCATTCGAGCAGACCTGGGTTTCCCTGAAGACCAGCAAGGATACGAAGGCGCTGAAGGCCTTTCTCGACAGCTTACCCGCGGATAGTCGATTGCGGGGCGAGGTCGAGGCCCGGATCGAAGCAACGCAGCAACCGACGCCACTGCCGCCGAGTGCGGACGAAATCGCATGGAACACTCTCAAGACCAGCTTCGACCGCGCAGCGCTGATAGATTTTGTCGCCAACTATCCTTCCAGCCGCTTCCGTCCCCTTGCAGAAGCCCGGCTCGCGAGCCTGCCCACCCCTCCGCCCCCAATCCCGAGCGTCCCTCCGCCGAGTGCGGACGAAATCGTATGGAACGCTCTCAAGACAGGCCTCGACCGCGCAGCGCTGAGAAATTTTGTCGCCAACTATCCTTCCAGCCGCTTCCGTCCCCTGGCAGAAGCCCGACTCGCGAGCCTGCCCACCCCGCCCAAACCGCCGCCACCGCTGCCGAGTGCCGACGAAATCGCATGGAGCGCACTGAAGACCAGCTTCGACCGCGCAGCGCTGAGAAATTTTGTCGCCGCCTATCCCACGAGCCGTTTCCGCCCCGCAGCGGAATCCCGGCTCGCAGCTTTGGTGCCCCCGCCCGTGCCTGCGCCGCACCCGCCGAAGCCAGCGGCAACACAGGGCAAGTGCTTTCAATTCGCTGGTGAGCGCTATTGCAAATAAACGCGATCGACAGGACTTTAAAGTCAACTCTAACGATTGCCCCGAGCGGCAGCCTAGTTTTGGCAATACCGTGCGTGTAGCCCGCCGTCAAGAACGGCGCAAAAGACAATATGGTACCCGATCTAATAACCACCGTTCCTGCCCGTTCCGACGCCCCTGAGAATCCCAAAACTCAGGAATCTACTGTCGGTTTGCCGGATTTCACCCACTAGTCTGATGAGAAATCTTGCACTCGGAGTTTTCCATCCAAAATCGTACCGTTCTTCCGTCCGCCGTCCGAAAAAGGCCACCGCCCAAGTCGCGAGCTGTGTCGAAGCGCATTCGAAGTTTTATGAGTTCGCATGATTTTACGCCGTCAGTCGCGATGATTATTTCCGCATGGACCCCTTGCGAATCATGTTTTACAACAAGCTGTCCGCCACGCTCGGTGACAGTAAGACCAAGGCTCCCGGCCATGACCGACTGCTGCTTTCCGAAAACCAGCGGAAACGGTTGTTTGGGGCCGTTTGGGGCGTGGGATCCAACCGTAACCTGATTCTTCGCGTAAAGATGAATCGTTTGTTCAAATCGATTGCGTTGGGCTTCCTTAGGTGGTTGAATCTGCTGCGATAGCAAATCGTATTGATATTCGATGTCTACCGCAGCTATCGCCGGTCGTGAAACACTCACGGCGAAAAGTGTAATACCGACTGCGAGACCGACCCGCCACGCGCTCGCGCCCCGGTCAGCGTCCATCTTCCGATCCTTTCTTTGAAACTCCACGTTGTTTTCCAATTGCCATCCAAAACAGACCTTACTTAGACCGCCGTCGCCCGTGGGGATGCAAGACAAGCTGTGGATTTTCCGCGCGGCGGGGAACCGCGCCGCCCTATTCGGACGCGCAGGGAGGATGTCCGTCGCACGCGCTTGTATCGGGTTCTGCGGCCCGCACGAGACCTCCCCTGCAAGGGTCCACCAATCAAGATTGAGAATAAACGAAAGCATGGTCGGCGTGGCCGCCGGCGTTCGCTCCCGTTCAGACCCGCTCGATCCGACAGTAGCCAGCGTAGGCCCCTTTGAACGCAAAATCAAAAAATTTTCACCGCGCGAAAACGTTGCAAAATAGGAGGCCTTTTGAGAGAGGCGCGTTACGGACTTTTCACCAAATTGCCAGTGAGCTGCATGGTCGCGGGGGTGTAGTCTTGAAACAAGAGCGCTTTCGGATTCTTCGACATACCGTGTTGCATGCCGTCATTAGGTCGCCTCACTCTGCTCCAGTGTCACCTCAGGCCCCAAGGCGAGAGACGAGATGTCGCCCAGCTTTCTCTTAGTCTTCTTGCAATGTGCTGCTCTGGACGATCCAAATATGCATGAGGCCGCCGCTCCCCGAGTGTGCGACGCCGAAATCTTTGCGCTCGCCGACTATGAGGTAAGGCACGTCGGCGTGGGCGCAGGCCCACTCGCCTTTGTCGTTCACCGTAGCTAGCAATTCCCGGTACTTCGCCAGCATCGCTACCGAGCTCTCCGCCCGGCCTTGGCAATGGCGATCACACTTGTTCCTTGGTGTCGCCGACGATGATCGGATTCCCGAACTTGCCTGTCCACAATGGCCTCTAGGCGGTTCGGCGCGCGAGTTTCCTGTCCATGTGAAAAACAAGGTGGCAGCTAGCATGGGGATCGGTGTGTATGACTTGATGGCAGCTAAGGCGCGTGGTCATATGCGACTTTGCGGAGGAGGCGGACACGAAATCTGTGGGCAACCACGCCACGAAGAAAAAAATCCCACTTGACCCAGAAGGCCAATGGCAACGCGCGTCAAGCCGGCTCAGATCCTTTTACGATCCGCCATGTGACGCGCTGGTTGCTTTCTTGCGAGATTTTTGCCACGACAGAAAGGAAGCGATAAGTGACCAATTTTACTCTGAAGAACTTCGTCGGATTGCTTTCTTGCGCTGCGGTCGTTGCTTATAGCACAAATACATCAGCTGGAGTGAAATCTGAATGTGAGAGCGGCGGTAAGTGGGTACATGAGGACACACCGCTCCATTATTCCAAGGCCCGTTGCATTCAGGCCTGTTCGAGCTAGTGAACGGGGAGGGTTCCCCGGCCTTTCTGCCTTCGAGCGAGAAAGATGCAGAATGACTACGACAGATTTTGAGTCCATACAAATCTTAACCGGGAAAACCTGTTCTCAGAAGCAGTGTATCGTAAAATTTACACCTGTTGATTTAGGTGATGTTGACCATCCAATGTCGTTTAAGCCCTCTGATGGGTATTCTATTATTGAAACTGACGTACCTGACAATGAAACTGAAGGTAAGTATACTGTAACTGAGCCGTCAGGGGCTAAAACAGAATTTAGAGGAGCTCGCTACGTAAGCGGACATATGAAAAACGCATATCTAACTTATACCTATACCGGAGTGATCGTCTTAATAGTGCCTAAATAATGGGTTGCTGGCCGCTTTGCGCCGCGCTTGCTTTCGATGTCTGGCGGCCATTCGGTCGGGAACCCGCCATCTCGTGCTTTCTCGGCTCACAGGTATAGGCTTCCCGAAGAATGGCGCTTTATGCCTTGGATGATTGACTTCGCTGTGCGCGCAGCGTTCTGAGGCCGCGCTCATATCGGGCGCTTCATCGTCTCCGGAAGCTGGGACCTCAAGCTCTGGGACGCGGCCAACGGCGCTCTTCTCGCCACCGATTTCGTCGTCGACGGCCACGGCGTCACCTACACTCCCGTTGGTCGCTTCGTGACCGACGCCGACCCTCACGCGGCCTTCGCGATCGTGCGGGGGGTCGACTTGTTGCCCATGGACGACTTCACCGCCGCCAACCGCCGCGACTCGCAGGCGGGCGACATTGCGCGGTTGCAAGCGGCGAAAGCTCCTTAATGAAAGGCCCCGGTTTTCCAGCGGCATCGCGCGGCTCGGATTGCCTGGTTCTGCAACACCCGTAAGGGGGCGTTCCCCTCTCCCCGCGAAGAGGCGACGAAAAGGCGGGGAGAGGAGAAGACGGCGCACGAACTCAGGGACTCGCCTTTTGCTTTCCCAAACCGAACGGGCACAGGGCCGCCAGCGCGTCGAAATAGCCGCATCGCGGCCCTGAAGTAAGCTCACGTCGCACAGCAACAACGCCAGACAGAGGGGGGACACTGCGGTAAACGTCAAACTGCTCCTGTCTCCCCGGCAAAGCTGGGGGATCACCCATTTTATTCGGGGGGCGCTCCCCCTCTCCCCGCTTCTTGCGGGAGAGGATTAGTTTGCTTCGTCCGGCAGGATCGGCAGCGGCATCACGCCGACGCCTTCCTCGAGCAATGCGCGCGCTTCGGCTGCCGTAGCGCGCCCCCGGATCGCGCGCTCGGGTTCGTCGCCGGCGTGGATCGCGCGCGCGACTTCGGGGAATTTGTGACCGACGTCGTCGGTGCGCGCCTCGATCTCCCGACGCAGGGCGCTCAGCGCCGCGCGCAATTCGAGCTGCCTTTCATCGAGCAGCGCGACGGGCTGGGTCGCGGAAGGTTCCTCCGCCCGCTTTGGCCGCCGTCCGACCATCACCGCGGGCGCCATCGGGGCCTTTCGGACCTGCTTCGAATCGCAGTCTGGGCAGACGACCAAGCCGCGTCGCACCTGGCTGTCGTAATCTTCGCCGCCGGGAAACCAGCTCTCGAACGTGTGGCCGCGGTCGCAGGCGAGCGAGAATTTTATCATCGTTCAGGCGGCGAGCAATGCATCGAGCCGCCCCGCGTCGTCGAGAGCATAGAGGTCGTCGCAACCGCCGACGTGTTCGGCGCCGATGAAAATCTGCGGCACGGTCGAGCGCCCGCCCGCTTTGGCTGCCATCGCCGCCTGAGCCGCTCGGTCGCCGTCGAGGCTGATTT
>JBAQGU010001112.1:0-2773 GCA_049287975.1 Roseiarcus sp. | reverse complement strand
CAATTGATGTAGCGCGCATCGATCCCATGATGCCGGAAGGCCGCCTCGATCATCGCGACCGTCGGATTTTCGGCCGCCGGCGTCGCAAACGAGCCGACCAGCGCGCTGAGGAAATTATGGGGTTGGGGCATGATGAAGCTCCTCCGAAGCGTTGTCGAACAACCCCGTCATCGCGAGCGTAGCGAAGCGATCCACGGGCCGTCACGTGGCCACGGCCCAAACGCGGCAAACCTCTCACCTCGCTGCGGTGAGTTCCGCGCGGGCCGCCGAGCGCAGCAGCAACAAATCGCTCGCGATAGAGCACAGCGCGAAACCGCGCGCCCGCGCCGCCTTGGCGCGCGCGCCGTCGAAACAGAAGAGACCCGCGAATTTGCCATGCGCCTTGGCGGCTGCGACGATCTTGGTCAACGCGGCTTCCACTTCCGTACCGTGCGGATCGACTATTCCGCCGCCGCTCAGCGCGATCGACAGGTCCGAGGGGCCCACGAATATGCCATCGATTCCCGGCGTCGCGACGATTTCGTCGACCGCGTCGAGCGCCTCGCGCGTCTCGATCATCGCGATGGCGAGCGTGATCGCATCGGCGCCGTGCAGATAGGCCGGACCAACCAGGCCGGTGAGCGCGAGCGCCGCCCGCGGACCCCACGACCGGCGCCCGAGCGGAGGAAACTTCATGTAATCGGCGAAGCGCCGCGCGTCCTCGACACTGTTGATCATCGGCGCGATCACGCCGGCTGCGCCCGCGTCCGCCACTCGGCTCGCACAAGCGAAATCCCCGATCCCGACGCGGACGATCGCCGGCTTTCCCGCCAGCGCCACGGCTTGGATCGCGCGGGCGGCGCCGACGAAGTCGACGCCGCCGTGCTGCATGTCGAGAACCACCGTATCGAAATCCTCGCGCGCCAGGGTATCGGCGACGCCCATCTCGTTCAGGCTGATCCAGGCGCTGTAGACGCCGCCCGCGCTCAGCGCACGGGCCAACTTTCCAACGACGTCGATTTCTGGCATGTTTCCTCCCTCATCGGCGTGAAGGCGCGCGCGCCTCCGTCGACCGCTCGGTGCAAATTACAACGATGTAACTCGAATGTAATGCGCCTCGTGCAAAATCTTTTGTCGTCGTTTTCGACCCTGAGAGGTTTCCCTATGGGAAAGCGCGTTTTCACTGCCCTCACCGCCGTCGCGCTGGCCGGTTCGGCCTTCGCTTACAACGCGTTCGCCGCGGCCGGCGACGCGCCCGACGCCCCTCGCGTGGAGGGGACGGACGACCGCGGCTTCATGCTCGACGCGCGGCTCGCGGGCATGAAAGCGGCCCTCCAGCTGACGCCCGACCAGGAAAAACTGTGGGCGCCGTTCGAATTGGCGGTTCGCGGCGCGGCCAAGGCGCGACGCGACGCGATGCGCGAGAAGCGTGAGAGAATACGCGACGACGAGCGTCCCTCGCCAATCGATCGGTTGAACGAAATATCCGACCGCCTCGCCAAAGCCTCCAGCGAACTCAAGCTGGTCACCGACGCGGCCAAGCCGTTGTTCGAGGCTCTCGACGAGACGCAGAAGCGACACTTCGGCCCGTTGCTGATGACACTGCGTCCCCAGAAAGGCGGCATGGAAGACGGCCCGCGCCGCCACGAGGGCGACGCGCAGTAGAGCGAACTTTCCTGGGCGCTCGAAGATCAGCTAATTTCGCAAGCGAACGATTTCGTTAGAAGACGTGGCCAGCCTGGCCACGTCACACTGCGGTTTCAGCTTCGTCATACACGGGCTTGACCCGTGTATCCAGGGCCGACGTGCGCGGACAATCACGGATGGCGCCGCTTAAATGCCCGGCTCGAGGCAGCTCGAGGCCGGGCATGAAGGGCGGCAGGCCTGATTCGGTTGTGTTTGTGCGTCTCCTTACCGGCGAGCAGCTTCCTCGAGCGCCTTCTCCGCCCATTGGTTCATGCTGAGGCCCGACAATTGCGCGGCGATGGCCGCTCGAGCGTGAACCTCGGGCGAGATGCGGAACATAACCTTTCCCGAATACGGGCGCTCAGGCGGCTTTCCGACTTTCTCGCAAGTCGCGAGATAATCGTCGACGGCTTCGCGAAAGGCGGATTTCAGTCCTTCGACAGTATCAGCGTGAAAGCCGACAACGTCGGCGACCCCCGCGATATGACCGACAAATATTTCGTCTCCGCCGTCAAATTCGACGCGGGCTACATAACCCTTGTATGATAGAGAATTCATGGTTTTACTCCTATCTTTGTAAGGTACTCGCGGGCATCTTTGACCTGATACCGCTTGGACTCCTTGGCCGGGTGTGGGCGGTGAAATGTACCGACCACGCCGCGGCGTTCGAAGCGAACACGCGAGCCGCCCCCTCGATGACGACACACCCAACGGCGACAAGTAGACTTTCGATCGCGCTCCATTCGATCGAAGGAGATATCGGATCGGAAAAAATTGCCGCCAGAGTTCTGGCTTGCGCAAGAGTATACTGCTATCATGGTCGCCATGAGCGTCGTCCGAGCGACTTGATTTGGCCGAGATATCCTCCAGCCCTCGTTTCTCCGTGCACAAACCGGAGCGTGATGGTCTGAACGGCTAGCGCCGCGGCCGTCGCGGCGACGAAGGCGAGCGGCAGGTCCATGCGCGTCAGCACGAACCCGAGCACCGCGAAGAACGCGAGGAAGCCGTAGAGCGCGACCGCCATGCCGCGCAAGACGGCCACTCCGGCCGCCGCACCGTGGGCGCGATGCGCGAACACCGCGAGCGCGCCGCCGATCCAGGGAAAGCT
>JBAQGU010001111.1:0-2852 GCA_049287975.1 Roseiarcus sp. | reverse complement strand
GTCCAGGCCGCCTTTATCGCTCACGACGGCTTTCAATGCGGGTTCTGCACGCCAGGCCAGATCATGAGCGCGGTCGGCCTGATCCAGGAGGGCCAAGCCGGCGACGATCCCGAGCGCATACGCGAAGGGATGAGCGGGAATCTCTGCCGCTGCGGGGCTTACGCCGGGATCACCGATGCGGTGCTGGACGCCCAAAGAGAGCTCACCGACATCGAGCGGAGGCAAGTCGCATGAACAGCTTCGATTACCTCAGGCCCTCTACCATTCCGGAGGCCGTCGCGGCGGCCTCGGCGCCCGGAGCCGCCTATCTCGCCGCCGGCACCAACCTGCTCGATCTGATGAAGGGCGGCGTCGCACGCCCGAGCCGCCTCATCGACATCAATCGTCTTCCCGGGCTCGATCGGATCGAGAATCTCGCGGGTGGCGGCGTTCGCATCGGAGCGCTCGTGCGCAACGCCGATCTCGCGCATGATTCGGACTTCGTCCGGCGCTTTCCCGCGGTCGCGGAGGCGCTGCTGTCGGGCGCCTCCGCGCAGCTTCGCAACGCCGCTACCGTCGGCGGCAACCTCTTGCAACGTACACGATGCCCTTATTTTTACGACGTCGCGAGCGCCTGCAACAAACGCGAGCCCGGCGCCGGCTGCGAGGCGCGCGGCGGCGACACGAGGCTGCATGCCGTGCTCGGGTGGAGCGAAAGCTGTATCGCGACGAACCCGTCGGACTTCTGCGTGCCGCTCGTCGCGCTCGACGCCGTGGTCGAAATCGCCGGCAAAACGGGGCGCCGCGAGGTTCCGCTCGAGAGCTTCCACCGTCTGCCTGGCGACGCGCCAGAGCGCGACAGCGTGCTCGAACCGGGCGAATTGATCGTCGCCATCCGCCTGTCTGCGGAGGCGGCCGCCTTCGCGGCGCATGCCCGCTACCTCAAGGTTCGCGAGCGCACCTCCTATGCCTTCGCGGTCGTATCCGCCGCCGCCGCCCTGCGGATCGAAGGCGGCGAGATCGCCGAGGCGCGGATCGCGCTGGGCGGCGTTGCGCTGAAGCCTTGGCGGCCCCGTGCGGCCGAGGGAATGCTGGCTGGCGCGCGCGCGGACGGCGCCGCATTTCGCCGCGCGGCCGAGGCTGCGCTCGAGGATGCGCAACCGTCTGGCGACAATGCCTTCAAGATCGTACTGGCGCGCGGAATCGTGATGCGGGCGCTGATGCTGGCAGCGGCGGGAACTCCCGAGCGCATGCCGGCGCTTCCGGCCTCTCCCTTCGCCCTCCCCTCCGGAGTTCTCCAGCATGTCTGAAATCACGCTGAGTCAGGCGCCGGCACACCTGCGGCATGGCTCGAACATGGGCCAGCCGCTCACTCGCCGCGAAGGCGTCTTGAAGGTCACGGGACGCGCCCGCTTCGCCGCCGACAACCACCCGCCCGGGATGCTCTACGCCGTTCTGGCGGTCAGCAGCATCGCCCGCGGCCGAGTCGCGTTTCTGGACGTGCAGGCCGCAAAGGCGCATCTCGGCGTAGTGGAAGTCATGACGCCGTCCAACCGGCCGCCGCTCGCGCAGGATCCGGACATGAGGACGAACCCCTTCATGTTTCGGCTCGACGTCCTGCAAAACGACCGTGTGCGCTACGCGAACCAGCCCATCGCGGTCGTGATCGCCGAGACTCTCGAGGCCGCGACGGAAGGGGCCGTGTTGCTCTCGCCCCGTTACGAGACTGAGCCGGCCCGGGTCGGCCTCGACTCGGTCGAGAGTTTCGTTCCCCCCGGCATCGGGATCGGCAATCCGGCCGAGGTGCAGCGGGGCAATGTCGAGGCGGGGCTGGCCGCGGCCTCGCAGCGCATCGAAGCGACCTACGAGACGTCGGCCCAGTACCACAACGCGATGGAGCCGCACGCGATCGTCGCCGCATGGGACGGCGAGAAGCTGTCCATCGACACGCCGAGCCAGGGTCTCGCGCTGGCGCAGGGACGCCTCGCAGGATTGTTCGGAATCTCGCCGGAGAACATTCACATCCGCAGTCCCTTCCTCGGCGGCGGGTTCGGTTCCAAAGGCCTGATGACGGGGCCGCAAGTGCTCGGCATCCTGGCGGCCAAATTCGTGGGCAGGCCCGTCAAGCTGACGCTTCGTCGGGAGCAGATGTACGGCGCGGTTGGACATCGGCCATTGACGCGGCAGACTGTCCGCATCGGCGTGGACAGCGATGGCGCGCTGACGGCGATCTCCCACCACACGAAGACGGCTTCGAGCACGTTCGACGAGTTCTTCGAGCCGGCCTCGGACATCTCGCACACGCTCTATGCCAGCCCCGCCATCGCCACATCGCATGAAGGCGTTCGGCTCGACATCGGCACGCCGATATTCATGCGCGCGCCCGGGGAGGCGACAGGCTCGGTCGCGCTCGAAAGCGCGATCGACGAGATGGCGCTGGCCTGCGGAATGGATCCTCTCGCCTTCCGTCTCAGGAACTACGCCGAGACGGAGCCGATTTCCGGCAAGCCGTTCTCCTCGAAAGCGTTGCGCGAATGCTACGCTCGCGGCGCCGAGCGCTTCGGCTGGGCGCGGCGCCCGCTCGCGCCGCGCCAGATGCGCGACGAGGCTGGGCTGCTGGTCGGCTGGGGCGTCGGCACAGCGACCTTCCCGGCGCTGATGTTCCAGGGGCAGGCGCGCGCGGTGGTCCGGAACGACGGTACGGGCGTCATGGAACTCGGCGCCCAGGACATGGGACAGGGCGCCTGGACCGCGCTCGCTCAGATCGCGGCCGACGGTCTTGGACTCGACATCGATGAAGTCGAGTTCCGGTCCGGCTCGTCCGATTTGCCCGATGCCGGCATCGCCGGCGGATCGGGCCACACCGCGACGGC
>JBAQGU010001110.1:0-6952 GCA_049287975.1 Roseiarcus sp. | reverse complement strand
GAAGCGGTCGCCGTGGCTTCCCTACCGATTTCCCTGTGGTAGGTTCATTGATTTCGGCCTATAATTGTAGAAATATGCCGTGGCTTCCCTACCGATTTCCCTGTGGTAGGTTAATGACGCTTCGCTCCGCGCTTCATCGCGTGCCGTGGCTTCCCTACCGATTTCCCTGTGGTAGGTTGGGTTCGCGGCAAGGTCCTGGTAATGCAGTCATTTTCGCCCCTGGCGCGGGACGAAAATCAGAGAAGGAGGAGTTGTTGAGGCGCGGCGCGTTCATTTTTGCTCGATTCGCCCAGTAGCAGTTTCATACGCGCGTATTGTCGGTCGGTGACGCTCAATGCACGTACGCTGCCGCTTGGAGGCAAGTTCCTGGTGACGCGTGAGAGGTGCTTATCCACACCTTCCTCGCCGCGCATCACGCGCGCGTAAACTGAAAATTGCAACATCATGAACCCGTCATCCTTCAAAAAGTTGCGGAAGCGCGTGGCGTTCCGCCGCTCCGTCTTAGTGCCGACTGGCAAGTCGAAGAAGACGAACATCCACATGAAGCGGACCTCCCCGCTTTTCACGATGCAGCCGCCGAGTGTGCCGGCGTTTCAGGCAGGCGCAGAAGCGCGGCGCTCGTTCCTTCCAAGGCGCGCACGTAGCTTTCGGCGGTTTTCTCCGTCGCGGCCAGCAGCGTGAACTTCTCGCCGTTCAGGCGCGTTTCCCTCAGCAGGACGCCGGCCATCGCGCGCCGATCCTCGATGTTGATCTCATCCGCGAACGAACGTCCGTCCGCCTGCTCGGCTGCCAGAGCGTCGACAAACGGCCGATAGGGTTCGATGAAGTCGTCCGCGAGGTTGAATGCGTTGGTGACGCTCGCATGGTGGACGCCGATCGAGGGCAGGCAGCCGAACGCGACGAGTGCGCGCGAGATCGACGCTCGCAGGACCGCATAGCCGTAGTTGAGCAATTTGTTGCGCAGGTCGGACGGATCGTCGCGGATGAAGTCGTCGAACAGCGCGTTCCAATAGGCTCGCGCCGCCCGCGCCTCGACGTTGTCGGGATCGCCGGACGCGACATGTTTGCTCATCGCCCGAACAACGGACGCATCCGCGCGATGGCGATGCTCGAGATTACGAGCTTGATTCTCAATCTTGGCCACGACGAGCCGTCTCCAGCATTGCTTGCGAAGGGGCTCGCTCGCGGAGAACTGCAAGGCGGCGACTCCGGCTTGTTTGTGATGGCTATGGAACGGAAGCAACAATCCGCTGGGCATGTGCCGCGCGTCGGTGACGACAATCGCGACGCCCGCTTCCATGCAGGCGGAAAGAAGGCTCGTGGTCAGCGTCGCCTGCGCTGTGTCGAGAATGACATAGGCGACGTCCTCCAAGGCGGCGCGAACTTCGCCGTCGTTCTGACCTACGACGATCTGGCCGTCCGACGCCGAGAGCCGCGAAGGGCGGCTCAGATGCAGGCCTTTCCACGCCATGTACGCACCTCACGATGAACTTCTACTCGCGAGAGGCCGAGACGATCCACGCGAAACTTCTTGAAGGATGCCAAGGTCTTCACGCCCACCCCCTTTTCAAAGTCACTGGTATCGATGTGGGACGCGATCTTTATGGCGCCGGTCGATCGATCAAGCCCGCAAAAATAGCCCACAATCACGTGCCCATCTGATCTCACGACCTCCAGCAAAGCCATCGGTTCGATCGACCACAAGAATTCATAGAACGCGTCCATGAGCGGCCAGACATCTTCGTCCTTGTACGCGACCACGGCGCGCATCGGCGGCACCTTCATCGTCACGATTTCATGAGGATAGATCGGCACGACGTAGTATTGCCAAACGCCCTTCTTGTTCGCTTTTCGAAACACGTCGACCCGCGCCATTACACCGCGATCAACAGCGCCACCGTTCAATCGAATACCGACTTTGGCCTTTGTTTCGACGCGCACCTTCCGAACGACGTCTCCCTTGGGCGAGCGCGGCAGCTTGTCCTCGCTCTTCGGCTTGCCCGCTTGAATCCAATTCCTCAGCGCCGCGACAGTTGCGTCGCGCAATTTGGCGGGATCAACGATCGAGACGTAAGGCGCGGGCGTCGGGATTCTGTCGAGGTCGGCTTCCGTCAGTTTCTCGATCGATTTGCGCTCGAAGATGATTTCCTCGCCATTGATCTCGCGGATTTGGCGAATCGTCGCATCGTGCGCCTTGCCTCGGGCGCGAGGCTGTTCGGGGCGTGAAACGAAAACGCCGCCGACGCCGTTCTCGCCGTAGACCATACGGACCGCCGCCTCGCGGAAGCCGTACCAGGGAGCGGAGACATGGAAAATGTCGTCGCCGCGTCCCTCATCTTCACGAATCTGCACTTGTTTGATCATCCTCTGAAGAAGGCTTTCCGTCGTCGCGGCGAGCACGATGGCGTCGATCGCGTGATGTCGATCGTCGGCGACGCGGGCGCCGTCCACCTTCTTCCGGCTCTCCAAGCCCCAGGCCCGGCGCAGCTTCGAGGTGATCGCGCCCGGCCTTGTGTAGATGCGCCGTTCGTCGACTCTCGGAGGAAACATGCGCTTTAGTTCCTCGGCGAGCAGGCGTGTCGCCCACTGCGTGTCGGTGAGGTTGCGCGCCTGGAACTTCTCTTCGACGCTTGCCCCATCCTTCAGCTTGAAGTTGCGCTTCTTCAGGCCCTTCATCTCCTTGAAGCCTTCAACTCGCGCGGCGTACGCGTCCCAATCCTGGGGATTCTTGTCCGCGCCAAACCACTCTGATGGCGTGCGACCCCGCTTGTGCTGATTACAAGCGACGCAGCATAGCGTCTTGTTTCGATAGGAATCGTCTCCGAAGCGGCTCCAGGGCAGGATGTGATCGACTTGGTAGCGCGTGTCGTTGGCCGAAAAGCCTTTCGGGACGATCCCGGCGTCGCAGTAAACGCACTTGAAATTCTGCTCCTTGCACAGTTCGTAGCGGAGCAGTTCGTCGGCGCTGACCGTCGCGCCGAGAATTTCCGAGGCTTCCTTGGTGCGCCGATCCTTCTCCTTGTTGCGATCTTCGATCCCCTTGGTGAGCTTTTCGCGCTCCTCCGCGCTCTTTCCGACATCGCGGGCGAGTTCGATGTTCACCTGGTCGATCCGGCCGAAAGCGCGTATAATTGCGCGCACCTGTTTGATTGATTCAAGAAAGGCGCGCCGCGCGACCGGACTGTTGATGTCCTTCAGCGCAACGGCAGGACGCGCGGCGTGATCATAGCCGACACGCTCGCAAGCCTCGGAATAGACTAGGCCCTCGCGAAGGCCCGGAATGATGGCGCGCGCCGCCTTGGCTGAAATATGCGCCGCGCCGCGGAAATGCGAAAAGTCGCCGTTCCGGGTCGCCTCCAACAAGCGCTCGCGAACAAGCGGCTCGAGGCCGATTTCGTCCAGTCCCTCGGCGATGCGCCCGATGTCCTCACGAAACGCGAGCACCTCCGCGATGCGGTCCAGCTTTTCTGGCGTCTTCGAGAGCGACGCCCAGGGCGCCGCACCGAGCGCCTGTCTCAATGCGTGCGTCCCCGCTGCGGCGGCGCCCGTGCGCGCTGCGACGTCGTTCCTTTCCCTGTCCGCCGCGACGCCTTCGAAACGAATGTTGGGATCGAGGTCGAGCGAGTTTCGGAGCGCAGAGAAAGTGACGCCCTTCGTCGCCACGCCGAAGTCCCGAGCCGCGCGCGCGATCTGTTCGGGACTTAGCTTAGACGGCGGCGCACGGCCGATCGTGAGCGTGAGATTGACGAGACGCGAGAGGAAGCGAAATAGTTCGAACGACGGCGCTTGCTTGGTCGTCCGTTTTTCGTCACGCTCGAACGGACAGTCGCCGAGCATCTTTTCGCTGTCCTGCAACGGGAGCTGCGTAAATGCCAACTGCGCGAATTCATGTTCGAATTCGGCACTGGCGAGTTGTTGGCCAAACCGACGCTGCGCCGCGAAAATCTTCCGGGATTCGTCCTCCAGGTCCGAACGTTTGGGCGTGTGCGAATAGTCCTTGTCGCGGTTGCGCTTGCGGTCGATGAACTTCGGATCGCTGGCGATCATTTCGCCGAATGAGCGGTATTTAGCCAGGCCCTCGCGGGTCTGCTCCATCGCCTTCTTCATCTTCGATGTTTCATCGGGTGCGTTCGCGCCCGCTTCCCGCTTCGAATTGGAACGAAAGCCGCGATGCCGCGCGATATGACCCAGAACGATCGCGAACTCGTCGCAATCGAGCGCGCGATCGTGTGCGATCTTCCTGAGCGTCCAAGGCGACACAGTTGATTTTTCCGCTTCGGAAAGTCTTCGCGCGGCGCCGGCGAGCGCGGCGCGCCCGGCTTCCGGGAGGACGCCGTTTCGAGCCAGCAGTTCGCGGATGCGATTCATGCGAAGTCGACGGCGGTGGATGACGCGTCGTTGGCCGCGCGCGGCGCGCCGCCCGGCGCTTTTCGGCTCTCTGGTCTTGGGAACAAGCGGAGGGTCGAAGCACCGCGCCCCGGCGGCGACGATCCGACCGCATTCGGCGTCGATATCGAGAACAGCCCAGCCGCAAGACGCAATGCCGACGTCGAGACCCAAAATACGCATCGGATAACTCCCCCGTCTCGCGGTTTCCGGTTGACGAACCGATGGCGCTCTGACAACGCTTATACGGGAAATCGGTTGGAAAGCCACGGCAAGGCGATCTGTCGGCTTCGGCCGGCGAGATCGTCGAAGGATTACCCGCAGCGGAGGAATCCGCTGCGGGGATTCCGTTTGGGTCATCGGTCGATCACATCAGGTTCGGCACGGAAGAGCCGGTTACGCACGCATCCTGGCGAAGTCCTCGGTTACGGTGACAGTATATTTATCTCATCCACGATGCCGGCCTCGCTTGTGCGATACAAAAAAGTGCACTGTCACCGTAACCCCGAACGCGGGGCGGGGTAGTGTCTCAGTTTGAAATTCAAGGGGCTCGACTCGCGCTCGCGTGACTCGACGTCCCTGCTATGCTCAGCGGAAAGCCGGGGCGCCAATATGGAATAGCCCGCCAGTCTCGAGGCGGGTCACTGGACGCACACGTCAGCGAGTCAGGCCGGCCGACGTACGTGTAAGGGATACGATCCAGCTGGCTAGGCTAGTGGAATGGGCGCAACCGACGACACGTGGACGGGTCTCGACCCATAGCCGTCATTCGGGGCGCCGCTCTGGACTCGCTGTTTCGCCTCGACCATCATCGTCCAGAAAAAGATTGGGTGCGACTATGGACGTCGGCGATTGGCTTCGAAACCTCGGTCTCGGCCAATACGAAGATGTATTCCGCGACAACGGCGTCGATGGTGCGGTGCTGCCCAAACTCACCGCCGACGACCTGAAGGAAATGGGTGTCGCGGGCGTTGGCCATCGACGTAAAATCATCTCGGCGATCGAGGAGCTCAATGCTTCGTCGGCCGCAACCGTGGAAGCTGTCAAGCCGGCATCGGCATCGGCGCCGAGCGCCACCTCTGTTCCGAAATTAACCGACTCCGCCGAGCGCCGCCAACTCACCGTGATGTTCTGCGACCTCGTCGGCTCGACCGCGATGTCGGCCCGGCTCGATCCCGAGGACATGCGCGAGATCATTGGCAGCTATCATCGCTGCTGCGCGGAACAGATCGAGCGCAGCGGCGGTTTCGTCGCCAAATATATGGGCGACGGCGTGCTCGCCTATTTCGGCTATCCGCAGGCGCACGAACACGACGCCGAGCACGCGGTGCGCGCCGGACTCGCGATCACGGACGCCGCGCCGAAACTGGAACCCGTCGCGGGCGCTCCGCTACACGTTCGCGTGGGGATCGCGACCGGGATCGTGGTCGTGGGCGACCTCTTGGGCTCTGGAGAAGCGCAAGAGCGCGGCGTCGTAGGTGACACGCCGAACCTCGCCGCAAGGTTGCAAGCGATTGCCAAGCCCGACAGCGTCGTGATCGCCGAGGGCACGCGAAAACTGCTGGGGAACCTGTTCGAGCTCGACGATCTCGGCCCGCAAGACCTCAAAGGCGTCGCCGGACCGACGCGGGCCTTCGCGCCGTTGCGCGAGAGTTCGCAGGAGAGCCGCTTCGAGGCGCTGCACGCCGGAGGGCTGACGGCCATGGTCGGGCGGGAAGAAGAAACCGACTTGCTGCTGCGCCGCTGGAGCAAGGCCAAAGCGGGCGAGGGGCAGCTGGTGCTGCTGTCCGGCGAGCCGGGCATCGGCAAGTCGCGCCTGACCGCGGCGTTGCACGAGCGGTTGCGCGGCGCGCCGCATGTCCGGATGCGCTATTTCTGCTCGCCGCAGCACAGCGACAGCGCGCTCTACCCGTTTATCGCCCAGCTCGAACGCGCCGCCGCCTTCGCCCGCGACGACACGACCGAGATGCGGCTCGACAAGCTCGAAAGGCTGCCGATGCCGGCCGCGCCGCCACCGGAAGAGCTGGCGTTGTTGGCCGAATTGCTGTCGCTGCCGACGGCGCGCTATCCGGAATTACAGCTCAGCCCGCCGCGCAAGAAGGCGCGCACCTTCGCAGCGCTGTTGCGCCGATTGGCGGAACTCGCCCGCCGCCAGCCGCTGTTGATAGTGTTCGAGGATCTGCACTGGATCGACCCCAGCTCGCGCGAGCTGCTCGATCTGATTGTCGAGCGGGCGGCGAGCCTGCCGGCGCTGCTGATCCTGACCTTCCGCCCCGAATTCCAGCCGCCGTGGAGCGGGCTGCCGCAGGTCACGACCTTGGCCTTGAACCGCCTCGACCCGCGCACCGGCGCTGAGATGATCGCGGGCATCGCCGGCGATCGGCCATTGCCGACCGAATTGGCGGCGGAGATCGTCGCGCGCGCCGACGGCGTGCCGCTGTTCGTCGAGGAACTGGCGCGCGCGTTCATCGAAGCCGGCGGGAGCGGGGCGGGTATCGACAGGGCGCTCTTGGGCGCGCCGCCTCCGTCAGCCGGCGTGCCGGCCGCGCTCAACGCCCCGCTGATG
>JBAQGU010001109.1:0-1834 GCA_049287975.1 Roseiarcus sp. | reverse complement strand
TGATGATGTTCGCGTCGGTCGCCTACGTCGGGCTGGCGCTCTGGCTGGCCGATCATGGGATCGGGCCCGAAAGCATCGGGCTCATCAACGCGCTCCCTCCATCGTCGTCGTCCTCCTCAGCGTCTTGGTCGGTCGCCTCGCGGACCGCGCCTCGGACTGGCGGGGCGCCATTGGGTTCGCTCGCCCTGCACTCCGATTTGCATCGCCGCCGCGCGCCGAGGCGAGTAGCCGGCTGACGATGACTGCCCGGGGGCGATGAACCCGCCGGGGGGTCAGGCACTGCGCCGCCGCCTCGTTCTGGTCGAGCTTCGCGGGCGGTGTGCGAGTGAGACGGCTGGGCTACGCTGGAAAATCGCCTACTTGCTCGACGAGGCCGGGCGTTCGACCTCCTGGGGCGTTGCCAACTTTCTAAGCCGGTGCTAAAACGTAGAAGTTGCCGAGGATTGGAATCGGCTTCTCGTTGTGGGGGGACCGGTCATGCGCCGTGCTCCAGCGATAGTGTGTTGCCTTAGCCTGGGAGCGCTCATCAGTTGCGTGGATGGAGTCTACGCTGCCCAACCGGACATCGGCTCCGCCGCTTTGGCCAAAAATGACGTTTCGCGCGAACTATCGGGCGCGAATGCGCCGGTGGATGTAGGCGATCCGGTATTCAGCGATGAAATCGTGCGCACCGGCGCGGACTCGGCCACCAAGTTGGTCTTCCGCGATTCGACCAATCTGGCGGTCGGCCCGAAATCGAGAGTCGTGCTCGACCGCTTCGTCTATGACCCTTCGCAACCTTCAGAGGGACTGGGCGTCACGCTGGCGAAGGGCGTGTTCCGCTTCACCACTGGCAGTCTCAAGAAGAGCGCCTATACCGTGACGACGCCGACGGCCGTGATCGGCGTGCGCGGCACGGTGTTCGACGCCGACGTGACAGCGCATCGCACGCGCGTCACGCTGAGGGAAGGCGGCGCTCTGGTTTGCCCGAGAAAGAAAGGAATCACATTCGAACAACAGGCGCGGAGATGTGAGAAGGGTCATTCCAAACATTGCGATTGCGCTGATCTGACGGTTGTGGGTCAGACGGCGCAGGTCTCCAAGGACTCAAGCAACGCCGTCTTTGTCCCCACGCCCGTTCAGTTCGCGGATTTCTGCTCCGGCGCGTTGTGTTCGGCTGAGAACTACGCCAGTTTGTCCAACCCTGGTTGGTCCAACCCTGGTTTTCCCGGCTCCGGCACGCTGTCGACGCCCGGTGTCGCTCCTATAACCTCTCCGATAATCAACCCAGTTGTTATTGTGCCTGTTCTCGGGCTCGTCGGAATTCTCGGCGCGAGCGGCGCTCTGAACCAATCTGGTCCAGTCAGCCCCTGAGAAATGGAGTTTTCTGCCGGCGCGAATTCGCCGTGACGCCGTCTCTGGTAGGCACGGCCTGCCCGGGGCGCGCCGAGACCCATGCGTCCGGCGAGGCAAAACCGCTCGAACCGGAGGCCGCCCGGCGACCGTTCAATTTGTGGGAATTGCCACAGCGCGAGGGTAAGCAAGGGGTTACAAACCTATCGTCAGAAATCGGAGGAGGTCATCATGTCCGCGAAGATTTCAGAGCAGATTGCAACAGCCCCCATTGAAAGCTCCTCGCCGGGGAAGGATATCGAAAACCCGCGGGACAAAGACGACAGTCAAGAGCAAGAATCCAGGGAAGAACTCGCCAGGAAGCTGGAAGCACAGGCCACCACTCTCGGCGTCATAGTCCAAAGTTTCGCCATTGCGGGCGCCTATCACATTTGATTCGCCACTTGGCCGGTCGCTGGCTCAGATCGGAGCGTCTTTGAAAAAGGCTGGAGCGGGTAGAGGG
>JBAQGU010001108.1:0-1553 GCA_049287975.1 Roseiarcus sp. | reverse complement strand
GCACACAGGTCGGCTCGCCGCGCCGTGCGAGCAGCGCGGGAATCGCATCCTCGATCGGCGAGGGCCAGGAAAGCGTCGGCGCGGAGATCGGCGAGGCCAGCGCCAGGTGCCGCGCGCCGCCGACGACGAGGGTCGCTTGCGCTAGGCGACGCCGTGCGGCAGGAGAAAGCCCGTCGAGGCCGTCCTCGCCGATGCCGACGAGCGAGAGCCAGGCCGTCACGCCGCTTCTCCCGTTGCAGGACAGAGGGGACGCCCGATAATATGCCAGTCTACGAGACTCATGGCGCCTCCTCTGTCATTGCGAGCAAAGCGAAGCAACCCAGACTAGTCGCGTGAGTCGTTCAAAATGGGCGGATGACTCAGAAACTTCAGTGTCATGCCCGCGAAAGCGGGCATCCAGACTTGGCCGCACGTGCGGGGGCTCTCGATTCCCGCTTTCGCGGGAATGACACTGACGTCTAGGGACCTCATTTTGAATGACGCGCATCACTAGGCCGCGGTTGCCGACCCCTAGTCTGGGTCGCTTCGCTTTGCTCGCGATGACGGAGAGCGCTACGCCTTTGCCGAACCCCACCCGCCTGCTCATCCTCGGCGGAACCAGCGAAGCCAGCGCGCTGGCCGCCGCGGTCGCCGGCCGCGCAGACATTGCTCCGACCTTCTCGCTCGCCGGCCGCACGGAAAACCCGAAGCCGGCGCCGATCGCGAGTCGCATCGGCGGCTTCGGCGGCGTCGAGGGCTTGTGCGAATATCTCTCCTGCAACGCGATCGACGCGGTCGTCGATGCGACGCATCCGTTCGCCGAGCAGATCTCCAATCATGCCGCGAACGCCTGCGCGGCGGCGCGCGTGCCGCTGCTCGTCTTCACGCGTCCGCCCTGGCGGCGGGAGCCGGGCGACGATTGGATCGAAGTTGATTCGGTCGAGGCGGCGGTCGACGCGCTCGGACCGGAACGGCGCACGGTCCTGCTGACGCAGGGGCGGCTGCAACTCGCCGCTTTCACTCGCGCGCCGCATCGTTACGTCGTGCGGGCGATCGACCGCCCCGCCGAAATCGACGCCCTCCCCGGGGCGAAGCTGATCCTGGCGCGCGGCCCGTTCGCGCTCGCCGACGAGGAGCGGTTGATGCGCGAAGAGGGCATCGAACTTCTCGTCACCAAGAACAGCGGCGGCGCGGCGACTTACCCCAAAATCGAGGCGGCCCGCCGGCTCGGCGTGACCGTGGTCGTCATGCGTCGCCCAACCGGACCGAGCGCCGAAACCGCGACGGATCTGTCCGCGGCGCTCGCCTGGATAGAGGCTCATCGGCCCGCTCCGTAGCCGCGCGGCGTCAGCATCCAGGGGCGGCCGCCATCGCGCGCGACCCAGCGTGTTTCGCTGGAGCCGATCATCAATAATGTCGCCATGTCGGCCATTGCAGGATCTGCCTCGTTCAGATTCGTCAGCGTCAATTTCTCGTCGGCGCGGCCGACCGCTCGCGCGAACGCCACCGGCGTCGCGCCGGCCTTCAGTGATCGCAGCAGCGCGAACGCGTCGTGGATGCGCTGGGGCCGCGCC
>JBAQGU010001107.1:0-1872 GCA_049287975.1 Roseiarcus sp. | reverse complement strand
TGCTGCGCTCTCCTCTACCTCGCCGCCACCCCGCTCAAAATCGTCTCCACTACCTGCTGTTTCGCCCGCTCCAAAATGTCTCAGATAATGCAAGCGGATAGAGGGGCGGTTTTTGCCGCCCACTCGCAGTCGAGAATGTAAGGCAAGTTCGCCCCCGCCTTCGGCCAACCCTGATGGATAAAGGCTGACGTGGCGCCTCCCACCCCTCATGCGCGGTCTCGTCCCGGCCATCCAAGTCGTCCAACCGCAGCGCAGGGTCTTGGTTCGGCTGAGCGTTTGGCCGTTTGCAAGCTTGACCACGTGGATGGCGGGGATAAGGCCAGCCATGACGGCGCCGCCTGGATGCTCGGCTCGGTCCCCGGATCACGTCCGGGGAGGCACGACGGGCGGCGGTTCCACCACCCGCGGCCCAAATGCTCAGCCGACGGGGCGCCGACAGAAAAGGAGACTGCGGCGCCATTAGACGACGTGGATGGTCGGGACAGGCCAGGCCATGACGGTGGGGGGCGGCAGATGTCACTCGTTTCATCCATCAGGGTTGGCCGAATGCCGGTGCGAAACTCGCAATGATGGTCGTTGTCGTGCGTCACTTCGGCGCGCCACACCGAGACGATCGCGGCTCAAATGAATTGCTTCGAGAGCCTCAGCCCTTGGCCTTGATAGTTCGATCTGATGGATTCTCCGTAAAGGATGTCGGGTCTGTCGAGCATTTCTTCGAACAGTAACGTGCCCACACGCTGTCCGTGATCGAGCAAAAACGGCACATCGTGGCTTCGGACTTCGAGAACTATTTTGCTTCCCATTCCGTTCAGGTCTGGAAGTCCGAAGCCAGGGTCCAGAAAGCCCGCATAATGCACCCGGACTTCCCCGACAGAAGTATCGTAAGCGATCATTTCAGCGGCTTCGTGAGCCTCGACGCGGATATCTTCGAGAGAGGCCAGGATGTAGAATTCATCCGGCACCAACACGAGTTCTTTTCTACTAGAGTATAGTGTCAACGATTCCCAGAACTCTTCTTTCCGGTAAGCTCCAATGCGATTGAGATCCACCAGACCAGACGTTCGCCTGGCTCGATAAGCGACGACGCCGTCGGCTTTCATGGGGCTCAGATTGACGGAAACCGCCATTGTCCGATTGAGATCGCGGCTGTCCGCCGAGGCGCGGTCACGGAAGCGTATTTGGTTGAGCGCCGCGCCGGCGTGCGCGATGACCGGGAATGACCGTGGCACGACCTCGGCGAACAGAGGACCGTCATAGCCCTCCGGAATCTCGTCAAACGCCGTGCCGCCATCGGTAATCAGCCGAACGAAGATGTCGAGGCGGCCCGACGAGCTCTTGGGGTTCGATCTGGCGCTGGTCGCGCCGCCCAATCGGACGCGCTCCTGAAGCGGAATGATGTGGACACAATTGCGCTCGAGCACTTGCGGCCGCGCCAAATCGACCTCGTGGGTCGCGAGTTCGGACAGGCGTTGCGCTACGCTCCGCCCCGTGCCCGGCAGAAAGCTGGTCGGCACACGATAGGCGCGATCGCTCAGACGCAAGTCCAGGCTGGCGGGTTGAATCTGAACCGCGAGAATCGGCGACGCGCCCATGATGATCTCGTCCGCAATGGCTCGGCGGATTTTTTGCGAGGGCCAGATACGGAACGCCATTCCAGTCCTTTCCGTTTCCCTGTCGCCGCGCTGGCGGCGTCAGGGAATCCCTTGTACGGCCAAAGCCGACCGCGGGCCAAACCCAATCATTTGTTTCCCGGCGACCTCGCCAAGGCCCAGAGCGCACGCATCGCTGTCGCTCGAGCAAGACGCGGATCGCGCCGCGCCCGCGCGGCGACCGCTCGGATGGCGGGCAACCGCTTCCCGAGCGCGCCAGAGG
>JBAQGU010001106.1:0-1513 GCA_049287975.1 Roseiarcus sp. | reverse complement strand
CGCGAGCCCCCTCCGACGAGGCGCGCGCCAGCAGCGCGAGCCTCCAGCCCTCGCGCGCGAGCCGGCGCGCGATGTCGCTGCCGATGCGCTTGCCGGCGCCGGTGACGAGAGCGATCCTTCCGGGCATTGCCGAACTCCGAAAGATGAGCCCTGTCAACTGTCCTGCAAGAGCGGCTCCTCGCGGACCTCGGCGAGCTGGCGCAACTGCGTCAGCGAACGCGCGTCGAGAACCGCCGCGATGGCGTCGCGGACTTCCTCCATGATCCGTTGCACGGCGCACGGCCGGTCGAGCGGGCAGTCTTCGCAGCGACGAAAAAAGGCGCGGCTCGCGCAGCCGATCGGCGCGAGCTGACCGTCGAGCGAACGTATGATCGAGCCCACCATGATCGCGTCCGCGGGACGGGCGAGCACATAGCCGCCGCCGCGGCCCTTCTTGGAGTGGACGAAGCCCGCGGTGCGCAATTCGCCGAGAATCGCATCGAGGAACTTCTTCGGGATCGCGTTCGCCGCGGCGATGTCGGCGACCAGCGCCGGCTGCCCAGGCGGCATGCCGGCCAGATGCACCATCGCCTTGAGCCCGTATTTGCCTTTATTGGTCAACATCGCGAACGTTCGTCCCGTCTTCAGATATCGCCGCCCCGAGGCCAAACCCATACGTTTTCCCCGGCGGCGCGTCCATGTCGGGCGAGGCCAGTTCCAGGGGAATATTTACCGAGTAATCAGAACGTTCTCGCCCGAGTCCGCGACCCCTGTATCCTCATTCGTCGTCCCCGCCCCATGAGGAAACATGTCTTCTCGGCTCGAGCTGAAACGCCTGTCCCGACTTGCCGGCGTCGTCATGGCCTTGTGGGCGACGACCGCCGAGGCGCGCTCGGTCGTTGATTTTTCCTCGCCCTACGCGCCCGGCACGATCGTCATCAGCCAGAGCGCGCGAACACTCTACCTGATCATCGATTCCCGCAGCGCGCTGGCCTATCCCGTCGCGGTCGCCAAACACGGCAAGGAATGGAGCGGCTTCGCGCGTGTCGACGGCAAATATGTCGCGCCCGCCTGGTCGCCGCCCGAATCGGTGAAGCGCGACCACCCCGAGCTGCCCGATCTCATTCCCGGCGGTTCGCCGCACAACCCGATGGGTCCGCGCGCGATCACGCTCGATCGCGACGAGATCGCCATCCACGGCACCACAGCGAAGATGCGCGCCTCCGTCGGCGCCGCGGCGTCCTACGGCTGCATCCGGATGTACAACGAGGATGTCATCGACTTGTTCGACCGCGTCGAAGTAGGTACCGCGGTGGTGATGACGCGCTGACGCACTGAGCGCTATCAAAGGTCAAAAATCCGTCGCGACGCCCTTCACTTCCCAATCGCCGTAACGAACGGGGTCGGGCCCTTTTCGTCCATTCAATTCCCGCGGTCTCGGGGCGACATCGCTCGCGCGCCGCGCCGCGGCTTCGGCCAGCGCGCGTTGCGCCGCCGGGGTGAGAGCGCGTCTTTCCTCCACCCCGTCGGATGG
>JBAQGU010001105.1:0-3544 GCA_049287975.1 Roseiarcus sp. | reverse complement strand
ATATAAATCTCCCCGTGCATCCACTCAGCGTCTGTCAGCAAACAAGCGCCCTATCCGTCATTGCGAGCGCCAGCGAAGCAACCCAAGAGTTGCCAACTACGGCTTAGTTAGGCGACACGCAGAAACACGTGAGCCAATTCCCGGTCCGTCATTGCGAGCGACGCGAAGCAATCCAGGGGCCACAGTACGACCGTCTGGGTTGCTGGCGCCGCGCATGTTGTGGCCCCTGGATTGCTTCGTCGCAAGGGCTCCTCGCAATGACGGATGGGTCGCCGCTGACCCAATCGCTTCGGTAGTTATTGGGCGCCGGCTTAGTCTGGGTTGCTCCGCTGTTGCTCGCAACGACAACCTGCCGGACGGCGCGATCTCGGTCGTCATTTGATAGGCGGCCGGGGCAATATCGCCTCGCCCGGCTCCATGACATAGGTGTAGTCGAGAGAATACCAGGGCGCGCGGATTGTCGCATCCGAAGGATGCGGCTCGTCGTGGCGGACATAGTCGCCGAGCAGCGCCCGGGTGACGCCGAATTGCGGGTCGACTTCGATATTCGGGTCCATGGGATCGTAGACCTGCGAGATCAGCACCTTGAATCCGGGTTTGAAGATCAATGCATGCAGATGCGCCGGCCGATTCGGCTGCCTATGTTGCGTGTCGAGCATCCGCCCGACGACGCCGTCGATCGGGATGGGATAGCCGACCATCTTGACCGTGCTGAACCAGAAGCGGCCTTCACTGTCGGTCACGAATTTCCCGCGCAGGTTCATTTCGGCTTGTTCCGCGTCCTGATTCTCGTAAAGGCCGACAGGCGAGGCGTGCCAGACGTCCACTTCGGCGCCAGCGATCGGTTCCCCGGCCCTGTCGACGACGCGCGCGCTGACGAAGAGCGGATCGCCTGGAGTGTCGGACCGGACGATCGTGCCGCCGTTGGCGACTTGCGGCGAGTTCAGGCGCCAGAACGGACCCAGCACCGATTGCGAAGTCTCCGTGGCGCCGCCATCGCCATTGTTCAGGAGGCAGACGAGCGAAGAGACGCCGAGCGAGCCGGCCATCAGCACCAGCTCGTTGTGTGAATCCGAGGACAGCTTCCCCATCTCGTTCAGAATGGCGGCGGCCTCGCGAAATTCGACCTCGGTCAGCCGCACTTCGCGAACGAAAGCGTGCAGATGCGTGACGAGAGCGACCATGATCTCCCGAAAGCGCGGGTTGTCGGCGCCCTTCATCGCCGCCACGGCATCCAACGTCACTTCGTCCAGCGTTCTGATGATCATGCCGACCTCGCTCGCCCGGCTCATTCCCGCAGAATCGACTACGGGTCAAATCGACACCCGGGGGGCCGCCCTTTCCCGCTTCGCGGGAGAGGGTCGGGATGAGGGCGCCACAGCGATTCCGAGCTTGAAAAGGCCCTCATCCGGCGCTTCGCGCCACCTTCTCCCGCAAGCGGGAGAAGGGAATGGGCGACGCCGCTGCTGTTGAACTTCCGCCTCGTTCTGCATAATCTGAAAACGCTGCCCGTGAGGATCGAACATGAGCCGGATCGTCTACGTCCTGAATGGGCCGAACCTGAACCTTCTGGGCAAGCGGCAGCCGCACATCTACGGGCATGAGACGCTGGCCGACGTGGAAGCCGAGTGCCGCCGGACGGCTGCCGAACTGGCGCTCGAAATCGTCTTCCATCAAAGCAACAGGGAATACGAAATCATCGATTGGATCCACGACGCGCGCGAGCGCGCCGGCGGCATCGTCATCAATCCGGCGGCGTTCACCCATACGTCGGTCGCCATTCTCGACGCGCTGAACGCCTGCGATATTCCAATCATCGAAGTGCACATCTCCAATGTGCACAAGCGCGAGGCGTTCCGGCATCATTCCTATGTTTCGACCGTCGCGTCTGGCGTCATCGCCGGCTTCGGCACGCAGGGCTATCCCTTGGCGCTGCAACGGCTCGCGCGTTTGATCGACGATCCGAAACGCTAGGTCGGGCGGGACCGTCCCGGTGCGTGCAGTTGGATAGGCGCGGCTACGAAACTGAAGGCGTAACGCTTACGTTTGGGCGTCGCCCGAGTATGAAAAGGACTTCGCGAAATGATCACTGGCGAAACCATTCTGATCGCGCATTTCGGCTATCCCACCAAGACGTTCAAGGCGCCGATGATCTACAATCCCTATTTCGACAAGGTCGGGGTCAACGCCGTGGTCATGCCGATGGGGGTGAAGGCCGAGGATTACCCCGAGGTTCTGAAGGCGGCGTTCAAGCTCACCAACATACGAGGCGCGCTCGTGACCATGCCGCACAAGGTCACGACAGTCGGGCTCGTGGATGAAGTCTCCACGACCGCGCGGATCGCCGGCGCGTGCAACGCGATCCTGCGCCGCCCCGACGGTACGCTGGTTGGCGACATGTTCGACGGCGAGGGTTTTGTGCGCGGTGTTGCGCGAAAAGGGCGGCGCATGAAGGGGGCGAGCGCGCTGGTCGTCGGCTGTGGTGGCGTCGGCTCGGCGATCGCCGCATCGCTCGCGGCGGCGGGGGTCGCGCGGCTCGGCCTGTTCGACGCCTTTCCCGCTTCGGCCGACGCGCTGGGATCGCGGCTGCAAGCGCACTATCCCAAGCTCGAGGTTGCAACCGGCTCGAACGATCCGAGCGGCTACGAGATCGTCGTCAACGCCACCCCGCTCGGCATGAACGACGGCGACCCGCTGCCGATGGAGGTCGAGCGGCTGTCCGCCTCGACTTTCGTCGGTGAAGTCGTGATGAAACAGGAGATGACGCCGTTCCTGCGCGCGGCCCAGACGAAAGGCTGCGCGATTCAGATCGGGGTGGACATGCTGTTCGAGCAGATCCCCGCCTATCTCGAATTCTTCGGCTTTCCTACGACGACGCCCGATGAACTGCGCGCGGTGGCCAGCCTCAGTTATTGAGAGATCAGCTAGGGCGGCGCCCGATCGAACTGGATCGTCATTGCGAGGAGCGAAGCGACGAGCAATGACGATGTTACCCCGTCCGCGCGCTAATCGTGCGGACGCTCCTCGGCGAGATGGGTGAACCAGTCCGCAACGGCCAGCAGCAGCGCGGACGCGACGAACACGCCGAGCACGCCGGCTTGCCACCAGAGTTGGCGGTCGGTTTCGTTTTCGATGTTCATGTAGGTCTCGAGCAGTTTGATCGCCGAGATCGCGACGATCGAGGCCATCAGCCTCAGTTTGAGCTCGCTGAAATCGATGTTCGCCATCCAGCTAGGCCAGCCGGGATGCGCGTCGGTGTCGACCCGCGAGACGAAGTTCGCATACCCAGAAAAGATGACGAGCACGACCAACGAAGCGGTCAGCGTCAGGTCGACGATCCCCAGCGCGCCGAGAATTACCTCCTCTTCGGTGTCGGTCAAAAATTGCACGGTGAGAGAGTAGGCCCGGACGCCGACCTTTTCGAGCAGCTCGAGTAGAGCGGCGACCAGTGCTATGTAGAACGGCGCGAGCAGCCAACGGGACGCGAAGATCAGAATTTCGAATGTCCTGATCACATGCTCCCCCTTTGCGCGCGGCCGTGGCG
>JBAQGU010001104.1:0-2161 GCA_049287975.1 Roseiarcus sp. | reverse complement strand
TCCGCGAGGCTCTTGGGACCGACGATCACCTGGTGCGGCAGGCCGATCAGGTCCATCGTCGCGAATTTGGCGCCAGGGCGGTCTTCGCGGTCGTCGTAGAGCGTCTCGATTCCGGCCCGCGCGAGAGCCCCCTCGATCCGCGCACAGGCGGCGTCGCATGCGGAATCGCCGACCTTCAAGTTGATCAGGCCGACGTCGAACGGCGCGAGGCCCCGCGACCAGATCATGCCCGCGTCATCGTGGTTGGCCTCGATCAAGGCCGCGGCCAGCCGGGTCGGGCCGATGCCGTAAGAACCCATGTGCACCGCATGCTCCTTACCGTCGGGGCCGTTGACCACCGCCTTCATCGGAGCCGAGTACTTGGTTCCGAAGTAGAAAATATGGCCGACCTCGATCCCGCGCGCGGAAATGCGCGAGGTCTCCTCGACGCGCTCGAAAGCCGTCGGGTCATGCTTTTCCGAGGTCGCGGCATAGCGCGAGGTCCATTTGTCGACCACGCCCTGCATCGCGCCCGCGCTGTCGAAATCGATGTCCTCGGGCGGCGGCGCGAACGTGAGATAGTCCCTGTGGCAATAGACTTCGCTTTCGCCGGTCGAGGCGAGAATGATGAATTCGTGGCTGAGATCGCCGCCGATCGGACCGGTGTCGGCGACCATCGGAATCGCGGTGAGGCCGAGCCGCGCGAAGGTGCGCAAGTAAGCGGTGAACATCTTGTTGTAGGAATGGCGCGCCCCGGCAGCGTCCAGATCGAAGGAATAGGCGTCCTTCATCAAGAACTCGCGGCTGCGCATCACGCCGAAGCGCGGACGCACCTCGTCGCGGAACTTCCATTGGATGTGATAGAGGTTCAGCGGCAGGTCTTTGTAGGAGCGCACGCTGGCACGGAAAATTTCTGTGATCATTTCCTCGTTGGTCGGCCCGAACAGCATGTCGCGGTCGTGCCGGTCCTTGATGCGCAGCATTTCCTTGCCGTAGTCGTCGTAGCGGTTGGACTCGCGCCAGAGGTCGGCCGACTGGATCGTCGGCATCAGGAGCTCGATCGCGCCGGAGCGGTTCTGTTCCTCGCGCACGACGCGCTCGATCTTCTGCACGACGCGCAGGCCGAGCGGCAGCCACGCGTAGATGCCGGCGGCTTCCTGCCGGATCATGCCGGCGCGCAGCATCAGCCGATGCGAGACGATCTCCGCCTCCTTCGGCGTTTCTCGGAGGATCGGCAGGAAATAGCGGGACAGGCGCATGGGGGAACTCGGCGCGTTACAAGGGCGAATCGGAAGCGATCTAGCACGATTACTGCGCTTCATGCCCTCAATGCGGCGCCGAGGGCAAGCGGCGGCCGAAAGACCCGAAAAACCGGCGAGGCCCTGGATAGCATGGCCAGCTATATTGCGCTCTTCGCGGCTATGCCATACGCGAATGATGGCGATTCCCCCTCGGGCTCGACGACGTATCGGAGAACATAAGCGCCAGCGCCGAACGCGACAAACCATTCTCGACGGTCCGTTTCGTCCCGCATCGGGCGCCCAACGAGCGGATTGGCGCCCAAAAAGTCCGCGCCATCCAAAATCGCCGCCGCCGCACGCGCCGCGGCGTTTGGATTCTTACTCAACAGGAATTCGTGCAATCTAGCGATGTCAGCGATAGCTTCCGGAAGCCATTTTATCGCGGGCAAGGCGAGTCCTTGCCCGCGGCAAGATCCCGCAGCCAAGCCGCTGCGTCTTCATGAGATACCGCTTCGCCAGTCGACCGGTATCGTCGCAGGCGTTCGGCGTCCTCCCGCTTTTCCCGTTCGAAACTTTCCTCGCGATCCAGAAAGTCCCGGATCGCCGCCCCGATGAGCGCGCTCGGCGGACTCCGCCGAAGCTCGCTCAGAGCCTTCAGCCGATCATGGGTTTCGGAGTCGAGTTTAATGCTCTGCGTGATCATCGTCCTTCACCCATCAATCAAAGTATACCGTAATGGTTCGCCATCCGCAAATCATAACCGATTTCGAATTGTTGATTGCATCCGATCACGGGGTCGTGATCGCCGCGGTCCGTAACGATACCGGGCGGCTCACGTAGTTTCCTCTGCAAGGCCGAGACGTTCGGCTTGCGGGCGCGGCCCCGGCCGGCGCTGTCACCGTCCCCAGTCCGAGAGGAAACTTCCGCATGAACGCCAGGAC
>JBAQGU010001103.1:0-6762 GCA_049287975.1 Roseiarcus sp. | reverse complement strand
CCGCAGTTGCAGGCGCCGAGGTCGTAGCCGCAGGCGCTGTGGGCGCGGAAACCGTTGGTGCGCTTTCCGCCGGCGCGGCCGCCGGCTGAGCAGGGGTCGGAGCCGCGCCCTGCCCGCCGCCGATTGCGTCCACCGCTGTTTTGCAGCCGGGGGAAAGACTGGCGATGTTTTTTTGCAGGCAAGCCAACGAGGCTTTTCCACCGCTTGGAACGGACGAGCAATGCGCCATGTAGTCCGAGCGACACGACGACCGAACCGCGCTTATCTGCGCCTGCGAAGGTTGCTGAGCGCTCGCTACCGAACAAACCGCGGAAACGCTCATTAGGGCCAGAATGACCGCCGAGATCTTCTTCAGTTTCTTGCCATATGTGCTCATACCGGAAATCCCCCCGTGACAGGCGCCGAAGTTTTCTGGCGCGCACTGCATCCTATCCATCCTCGGTGTGATGCGCCACCCACGTAAGCATCCGGCGTCGGACAATGCGGCGCTCGACCAGCAGTTTGGCGTGCGGCGTATTGTGAAAATGGCAACGGACGGGCAAATACGTCGAGGATTGAGGCTGAGAACTCCCCCGGATGTCCAGCGCTGTCCGCCAAGCGCCTGGCCACATTGCCCCTGGACCGCGCGAGGTCTAAATTGCCGGCGATGTGGAGCCTCGCCAATCCCACCGTCTTTCTCGCGCTGACGCGCCGCCTGTTGCCATGGCTGGCGCTCGTCACCGCGGTTCTGTTCTTCGTCGGGCTCTGCATGTCATTCGCCGCGCCGCCTGACTATCAGCAGGGCGAGACGGTCAAGATCATGTATATCCACGTCCCCGCGGCTTGGCTCTCGACCTTCATATATGGCGTGATGGCGCTGGCGAGCCTGGGCACCTTGGTCTGGCGCCATCCGCTCGCCGACGCCGCGCAGAAGGCCGCTGCGCCGCTCGGGGCCGGCTTCACCTTCATTTGTCTCGTGACCGGCTCGCTCTGGGGCAAGCCGATGTGGGGGACCTATTGGGTCTGGGACGCTCGGCTGACTTCCGTTCTGGTGCTGTTCATCCTCTATCTCGGCCTGATCGCGCTCTGGCGCTCGATCGACGATCCTGGTCGCGCCGCGCGCGCGGCGGCAATCCTAACGCTAGTCGGCGCGGTCGATTTGCCGATCATCAAGTTCTCGGTCGAGTGGTGGAACACATTGCATCAGCCGGCCTCGGTGTTTCGGATGGACGGTCCGACGATCGCGCCCGAACTGCTGTGGCCGCTGCTGGTCATGGCGGTCGCATTCACGCTGCTGTTCCTGACGCTGCATCTGATGGCGATCCGTAATGAAATCCTGCGACGGCGCGTCGCACGGCTTACGATGATCGCCGCCGCCGAGGGCGATCCGCTCCGACTGACGCCGCGGGTCGCGCGATCATGACCGTGACACCGCATCTCGGCTTCATCGTCGCGGCCTATGGGCTCGCAGCGATTACGATCCTGGCGATGATCGTCGCGATTGTTCTGGACTATCGCGCGCTCGGCGCGAAATTGCGCGCGCTCGGGGGCGCGCGGGCCGATGCGGTCGAAGGAGGCGAGACGTGAGCGACCGATCCCCTGCCGCCGCCGACCGACTGCCGCCGGCAGAACCGGTCTTGGCCCTGGCGCCGGCGCCCCGGCCGATCTCTTACTTGCGGCGCCTCGCGCTCGCGATACTGCCGCTGATCGTATTCCTCGGCTTGGCGACGCTGCTCTATTTCCGGCTCGACGCGGGAGACCCGGCTCGCGTGCCGCCGACGCTGATCGGTCAGGCGGCGCCGTCGCTCGACCTGCCCGGCCTCGACGACAAGAAGCCGGGCCTAGCGGATTCCGATCTCCGCCAGGGCCACGTCACGGTAGTGAACGTTTTCGCGTCCTGGTGCCAGCCCTGCCATATCGAGCACGAATTCCTGCTTTCGCTCGCGAATGATTCCGCGTTGAAGGCTCAGGGCGTCGAGCTCGTCGGCGTCGCGCAGAAGGATTCGCCGGAGAACATCCGCCGCTTTCTCGGCGCCGCGGGCGATCCCTACGCCAAGGTCGGCCTCGACAGCGACGGCCGCGCCGGCATCGACTGGGGGGTTTATGGCGTTCCGGAGACCTTTATCGTGAAGGGCGACGGCGTGATCGCGTACAAGGTGATCGGGCCGATCAGCGCGGAAACGCTCGCTGGCGTCGTCAAGCCCGAGATCGCGAAGGCGATGAAGTAGCGGCGATTCGCAAATCCCATCTTGCATCGGCTACGCGAATTGTCCTGTACGATCTGATTGGCTGAGGGCGGGGACGAGCGAGGTCGTCGGCAACCAGCGGGATCCGCTGCAGCAGCAGAACCTGCGCTCGCGCGCGCTTTGTCGGCGATCGGGCGCTCAAGCGTTCGTCTGCGGATCTGGCTGGGCGAAGATGAACCAGAACTCGCGTTTGCTCGTTCCGCCGTGAACGACCCATACGTGCATCAGGTCGCCGTTGGCTGCGTGCGCGATGCCGAAGTCTTCGCGCTCGTTGACCACCAGGTACGATATCCGGCTGTTCGCACAGGCCGGATCGCCTTTGCCGTCCACGGTCGTCGACATTTGCCGGTATGTCGCGAGCAGGGCTTCCGCGCTTTCTTTTCCGGCGTTTGCGATGGCGATTGCCTCCGCCTCCGTGTCGCACGCGACGACGGGGACGGCGAATGTTCCTCCCCACATCGGCGGGGGCGGTGCGGCGCGGGAGCTCGAGGCCCAGGCGAGAGACAGCCCGACAGCTATCGCGGCTGCGCCTGTTCGATACGGATTCATGGTAGCCTCCATGGTTGAAGACGTCGAGGCGCGACCGCCGTGTCTTGGCGCCGAAGGTACAGAACGTTGTTGAGGGTATGTTACACCGGTTGCGGTGACAGTGCTTTTCATTCAGCACTATGGTTTTCATTTACCACCGACGTTTGCGCTCACCCGGTAAACACGCGTCGCGCAGCCACCGCGCGGACCAGGGCGCCGGCGGACGGGCGCCAAACTGACGTTCGGGAAGGCCGCAGGCGGAGAACGAGTCGTCAAGAAGCGCTGTCTGCCTGGAAATAGCTCACGAGTTCGTTACCGCCGGCCAGCGCCCGGAGCGGTGTCACACGTAGACGCCATACTCGAGCTGGCTGAGGAAGTTCTCGACGATTTCCGCGCCCGCGCGGGTTGCCAGGAGATCTATAGGACGTTGGCGGTTCAAACCGATGGCCGGGGTCTGCAGCCAACGCTCCGCGTCTTCCTGCGATCCGAGAGTCGCGGAGGCCTTCGCGAGGATTTCGGCGCGGTCGAGTACGGTTTCGTTTTCAATTGCTCACCCCCTACAGCGCAAACCCGCCGTCGGCCAGATGGATCTGCCCGGTCGTGAACGCGCTCTCGTCCGACGCCAGGTAGATCGCGAGCATCGCGATCTCCTCGGCCTTGCCGAGCCGGCCCATCGGCTGGCGGTCGATGAAGGCCTGCCTGACGGCGGCGACGGGCTGGCCGCTCTGCGCGCTCAGCGCGGCGATCCGCCCCTCCAGCGACGGGCTTTCCACCGTGCCGGGGCATATGGCGTTGCAGCGCACGCCGCGCTTGATGAAATCGGCCGCGACCGCCTTGGTCAGGCCGATCACGGCGGCCTTGGAGGCGCCATAGACGTAGCGGTTGGCGATGCCGCGGACGGAGGACGCCCCGGAGGCGATGTTGACGATCGAGCCGCGCCCTTTCTCCAGCATGCCCGGCAGGAACGCCTTGATCGTGCGGTGCATCGATTTCACGTTGAGGTCGAACGAAAAGTCCCAGTCGGCGTCAGAGCATTCCAGCACGCTGCCGTGATGCACATAGCCCGCGCAATTGAACAAGATGTCGATCGGTCCGACCTCGCGCGCGAGCGCATCGACAGCCTCAGTCGAGCGCACGTCGAGCTTGCGCGTCTCGCCCGCGAGGCCTTCGAGAGCCTTGGGATCGAGGTCGGTGGCGATCACCCGCGCGCCTTCCGCGGCGAAGGCCTCGGCGGTCGCCCGCCCGATGCCCGCCCCTGCAGCCGTCAGCACCGCCGTCCTTTCGCGCAATCGACCCGTCATGTTTTTCCTCCCGTTAGAATGGTTCGTTGGTTCTGGCCCGAGACGGAGCTGAGCGCAAGAACCGCATGCCGTCTGGCGCGGCTTCGGGAGCGCCGCCGAGCGTCGGAGACGCCCGTCTTTCGACGGGCTTTGGCGCCGGATGAGGGTCGTCGCAACTTACCACGCCCTCACCCCGACCCTCTCCCGCGAAGGGCGGGAGAGCGGCTCTACGCGCCGCCCGTATCGGCAACGTCGAAACCTTCTGGCTTCTGATCGGACCGCCAACGGCGCCACATGCCGTGGTAGGCGGCCTCCAACGCCCGGGCGAAGCGGGGAGCGACGCATGGCGGCTTCGTCAGACGCAACCGATCCGACGCCAGCGCCGTCGCGCGCGCGACAAACGCAGCCGCCTGCGGAACGTCTTCGAAGAGTTCGCCGTAACGGCGCGCAGCCGCGATTCAGTCGCGGGTTTGAAATTCGAGCGTCGTAGTGCATGTTCATCAGCAGATTGCTGAGCACTCCGGCGCATTCCGGCTTCAACGCCGGAATGGGGCCGTAAGGGTAGAACGGGGCGTCGTCCTCGCGATCGACGCCGATCGACTTCAGCCTCAGCGCGTCGAGATAGGCTGCGTAGGCCTCGTCGAGCCGGCCCAGGTCGTAGAGCGCAGTTCCCCAATTGCTGCGCGCCTCGACGAAGTCGGGTTTCAGACGCACCACCTCGCGATAGCAGGCTTCGGCCTCGCCGAGGCGGCCGTCCTCTCGCCATGCGCCGCCCAGGTTGTTGCGCGCCTCCGCGTAGTCCGGCTCGATCGCCAGCGCTTTGCGACAGCATTCGATCGCCGCGTCCCGCTGCCCCCAGGCTATCCGCGCGTCGCCCATTCGCTCTCGGGGCGCCCCTCGGGAAATTGGTCAACCTTCCGTGATCGAACTTGCCTGGAGCTTGGCGGTCATCTCGGGAAGTAGACAGACGCACGGCCGAACGGCTACGAAAGCGCCGCGTCCAACCCACGGAGATCGTTCCGATGAGCATTCCGACCACCCGTCTCGGCCGCACCGGCCTCGAGGTGTCCCGGCTCGCGCTCGGAACCATGACGTTCGGCTTGCAGACGGAGGAGCCCGTCGCCCGCGAAATCATGAACAAAGCGGCTCGAGCGGGCGTCAATTTCATCGACGTCGCCGACGTCTATCCGCTGGGCGGCGGATTGGCCACGGTCGGCCGGACCGAGGAAATCGTCGGCCGCTGGCTGAAGGGGCAGCGCGAGTCCTTCATCCTGGCGACCAAGGCGGTCGGCAAGATGGGGCCGAATGCGTGGAACCAGGGCGCCTCGCGGAAACACCTGGTCGAGGCGATCGACGCGTCGCTCCGGCGTTTGCAGACCGACTATGTCGATCTCTACCAACTGCATTCCGACGATGCTTCGACCCCGCTGGACGAGGCGCTCGAGGCGCTGGACGCGATCGTGAAATCCGGCAAGGCGCGTTACGTCGGGGTGTCCAACTTCCTCAGCTATCGCGTTGCCAAGGCACTGGGCCGGTCCGAACTGAAGGGATGGGCGCGCGTCGTTTCGCTGCAACCGCGCTACAATCTCATCTTCCGGCAGATCGAACGCGAATTGCTGCCGCTCGCGCTCGAGGAAGGGCTGGGGGTGATCCCCTACAACCCGCTGGCGGGCGGCCTCTTGACCGGCAAATACAAGCCCGGCTCGGCGCCGGAGGCGGGCACGCGGTTCACGTTGGGCACGGCCGGCTCGATCTATCAGGATCGCTACTGGAACGAGCGCGACCTCTCCACAGTGCAGAAGTTGCAAGCCCTCGCGCGCGAGGCGGGAACGCCGCTGACGACGCTCGCGGTCGCCTGGACCCTCGCCAATCCCGCGATCACCGCCCCGCTGCTGGGCGCGAGCCGCCCCGATCAGCTCGACGACCCGCTCGCGGCCGCGACCTATCGACTCGATCCCGCGCTGAAGCAGCGGCTTGACGACCTGACGGCGGAATATCGGCGAGGGGATGCGCCGCGGTGAGCCGCGCGCCCGTGTACTAGATATTGTGGCTTCGAGGCTTCCGAGGCCATACCATTTCCCGGCGCGGATTCAATGTTTTCAATTCGTTGCGGCGCCATTTCCCGGCGAACTCCGTCTTGCCGTCAGCTTCTCTCGCGCCGCGATCGCGCATCGCCCGGCGAGGAGGCGCCGGGGGTGGGCGGCGAAGCCGATCGCGCGCCCGTCTCGAGGGCGCGGATCGAACGACGATGGGCTCATTCCAATTCCATTTCGAGGCTTTTCAAGGGTTTGCAGGCAGGAAAATGTCCCCCTCCCGCTTCGTCCGGCGTCGGAGACGCGCATCGCCCGGCGAGGACGCGCCGGAGTGCGGCGAAACGGATCGCGCGTCCGCCTCGAAGGCGCGGATCGAACTGAGCGATGGGTGGATTCCAATTCCGTTTTGAGACTTTTCAAGGGTTTGCAGGCAGGAAAAGTTTCGCCCCCAGCTTCGACCGGCGCTTGGTCCGACGCCGGCGGCGCGGGATGCGCGCCGAAGCGCCGGGCGGCGCGGCTTCCGCGACGACCGCCAGCGAGAGGCTGGGCGAAGTCATGACGGCGGTCGAGTTCGCTGGTCATTCTGATGAACCTGTCCGTCGCCTGAAGCTCGCCCATCATCCTGCGCGCGACGATCATCGCTTCGCGGATCCGCGCGATCTGCCACTGGACGAAGCCGGCGGGCGGCGGCTCGCC